>JBFGLD010000776.1:0-3893 GCA_041576335.1 Anaerolineae bacterium
ATTTTGCCCTTCAGGGTACCCAGCGTTTTTACGAGGGCTTTTACGGCATCCGAGTCACTGTCTATTTCTGGCATCAGGTCTATCTCTGTTAGCCAGTCGTTAAGCTTGTTGATGAAGTAACGTAAACGTCGGATACGGAACGGATAGTCGAAACGGCGCAGAAACCGGCTGGCTTCGTCGTCTGTCCTAAACAGGCCATATTCATTCTGGATGACCGCATTGAGGATCTCTTTGAGCCTATTCTGCATATAAATTTCTTTATCTGGCCGGCCGCTAGGGGCAACATCCTCGGGAAACTCTTCTGCCGCCTCTGAAATTAAGCTATTTATGTCAGCCCTGCCCAAAATCCGTTCTTCTAATTCACGCCGGAGAAGCTTTATTTTGAGTTGACGATAGGTGGGGTAAACCGGCTGCATTTGGTACATTTTGCGGTTAGCATTGCCGGTGTGGCTGCCGTGGCCAGCGGCGTGATGTTGTTTTAGATACTTGGCTAACACGGCCTCAAAATCTGTCAGTAATCCCTGTACCTCTTGTATACGCATATTTCGCTCTATCAGCGCCTCCAAATCGGCACTAATACTTTCGTAAAATGTGGCTTCAAAGAAGCCCAACAGTGAGTGAATGCCGTCCACCGAGTCTCGATCGGCCAGCCGGTTTTCCTGATCCAAGGTAACCGGA
Source organism: Anaerolineae bacterium (assembly GCA_041576335.1). Lineage (GTDB taxonomy): Bacteria > Chloroflexota > Anaerolineae > 4572-78 > J111 > JANQQF01. The sequence goes on from JBFGLD010000776.1 coordinate 679, forward strand.
TCGGGTTCGATAAAAAATAGCTTGCGATCTACCGGAACGTCAGCCTGGCGGTGAAAAATAGTGCGGAGCGTTTGGCTAAATGGTTTATTTTGAACCATACCACCATCACCGTAAACCATGGCTTGATTAGTTTCTCCCGGCTGCATACCTAAGCCTGAGGCATTTGTTTCGAAAACTTCGGAGCGAAAAAGGCGTTTGATGGCGGCTATTTCCTCTTTTTTGAATGAGACAGGGCTAAAGGCTACCGGGAAGGCCGACGTAGAGGCGGCGACTCTGGCCAGATAGTAGTTTTTACCCTGACCTGTTTCGGGATCGATCTGCTGGTCATCAGGATCAAAGTCATTGTGCCCACGCCGTTCCTGCTGCAATGTTTCCATAAGCTTCGCCAGAAGCTCCGACGTATCCTGGGCCACGGACTTGGGATCTCCCAATTGAAGTAACTCGCTAAGATCATAATGACCAGGTCGGGCCTTAAAGTGAAATACGGTGCCATAATGTTTGGTTTGAATTGGGCTCCTAAAATATGGATCACCGTATTCCGTGACAATTCCGTCAAGATTTGTTGTCGTGATGAAAAGGTCGAGGAGATTGTTACTGTGTTTTGCATTTGGACCGGCTTTCACCTGGCTGAGCGCCTCTCGCAGCTGAGTTTCATAATACTCTGAGTTTAGAAGGGAGAGCGGTACTTTACTGTCTGAATTGACCAGCGCTTCCAAATCCCCTTTTTGAATCCATAATTCTTTGAGGGGAGCCAGATCGCCGCCTGTGGTGAGGGCTTTGGCTAAAAAGAGACCGTTGATACCGCCGGCCGAGCTACCGGAGATAATGTCGATGACGGGTTTTACTCGAGCCTGTTTAATGAGCCGCGCATAAAGTCCCTCTTCCCGTACCAGCCGTAAAAATTCGTACACGACTCCGTAAATGTAAATAGCCAGCGAAACTCCCCCATACAAAACTAAGCCAATTCGGAGTTCTTTCTCATACTTGCTCTCGTCCATTTGGTCTTCTCCCTGGATCTCCTAAAATAATGGTACCGGCTGATACCGGCCGGTCGGGGCCGCGATGTTGGTCAGGTTATGTCTCTAAACAATTCGGACTCTAATCCATGTTAGCGAGATTGTCAACGCTACTTTGGGTCGGGCTTAAGCGAGTTTGCGACGATAAGAGGCCTATGCTACACTTGCCGGGGCACTGCTTACATTTTGGAGAAACGCGTGAAAGGTTATCATCACGTTCTGCCGCTTGAAGTGCGCTTTAGAGATCTAGACGTATTTGGACACGTTAATAACGGTGTAGTTTTTACCTTTGTCGAAACCGCCCGTATTCGCTATTTGATTGATGTGGGCATTCGTTCCTCGCGGGCCAGTTGGAACGGTGTGGCATTCATATTGGCCTATATTAACTGTGATTTTAGAAAGCCAATTTTTTATGAGCAGACGGTTGAAGTCGGTACGCGCATCACCGAGATAGGGCGTACCAGCCTGCGCCTGGAGCATCGCGTCGAAGCAGATGGTGATTTAGCTGCTGAGGGTTATGGTATCTTGGTTCATTATGATTATTCCGCCAATCAAAGTATACTCATTCCCCCCGAAATGCGGTTAAAGATAGAAGCGTTCGAGCAGAAAAAATTTCGACTGAAGGATATTCGCTCTTGATGGTAAAAGGTACCCGCGATTATGCCCATATCACTACAATTGTGTTCGATCTGGACGGGACCCTAATCAAGCATACCTGGCAATTGAGTCAAATTACGGAAAGTCTCTTTGCCCGGTTTGCGGACGAATTGACACCTGTATCGCACGATGAGTTTTTTGAATGTTTCTGGACAAAAAGCGAAGATTTGTGGTATATGATGGTTGATGGGGCGATTGATGGAGCCACCGTGGCCAAGTACAGCTATTTTAATACGCTCCGGGCTTTGAACAGAAATACAGACCTGGCTGAGCCGATGTTGGCAGGCTGGAAGGAGTTGGTGCTGACCGAAGCGGTGCCCTATGAAGACACCTTCTCAGTGCTTGAGGCACTGCGTGGAACATACAAAACCGGCATTCTGACCAACGGGTTCGTTGCCTTGCAGCGGGCTAAAATCGAGCGGCACAACTTGGCAGCCTATGTCGATTTCACTTTGGTATCAGAAGAGACCGGCTACCATAAACCTGATAAACGCGTTTTTGAGGAAGCGCTTGACATGGTTAAGGGTGCACTGCCGGAGCGAACGCTCTATATTGGCGATAATCTAATTGCCGATATTAAGGGCGCTCAAAAGGCAGGTTTGACCCCAATTTTGATTAATCCTCACGATGACCTGGATCCACCGGACGGCGTAGTCAAAATTCAAAAGCTGAGTGACCTGTTAAGGTTATTGGGGCTACAGGCGTCCACTTAACGCGAGGGGCCATTCTTTAACACATCTAACAGGGCTTGACCGTAAACCTCACGCTGCCAGTCCCCCAAACTTTTCATTTTCGTCAGCGCATTTAAGTTCTTAGGATTTCGACGGGCAATGTGCATAAGGGTTTCGTTGCTGATAATCACGTCCGGTTCCACGCCCCGCTCACCGGCAAGTGTGTTTCGCCAATGGCGCAGTGTTTCGTAACGATTTAATGTATCGCCATCAGGGCGATGATTCGAATAGCCTGAGTAACGCGGCGGTGATACCGAACGTCCCGTTTGAATAGCTTCAAGTATATCGGTCGTGTCGTGTTGTAAAACGTTTTTGCTCAGCCCCTTGATTAGCTTTAAATCGTCAGGCGATGCCGGTTGCCGGCGAGCTAAAGCAACTAAGGTCGAGTCGTTCATAACCTTAAACGGTGGGCGATCAATTCTGCGCGCGATATGGTCTCGCACAATAAATAACTCGCGCAGGACAGCTCGTTGCTTGGGCTTTAAATCTCTGCTGCCCTTAATGCGCCAAAAATCGTCGGGATTAAACATCTTAGGCGACGGCAGCACTTGCGTTTGTCGTTCAAAAGCTTCGGCAGCCTCGCGCTGTCGATGTTGTCGTTGTAGTTCACCTTGTTGAATTTTGCGTAATGACAGCAGATAATGGGTATCTAACCGGGCATAATCAAGCGCCTTTTGGCTTAGCGGCCGTTGGCCCCAATTGTAGCGCTGAAAGCGTTTATCAAGTGTGACCCCAAAATGCTCTCTCAAAATATTTCCCAGGCCATATCGCGACCAGCCCAATATTTTCGCGGCGAGCATCGTATCAAAAA
>JBFGLD010000777.1:0-3890 GCA_041576335.1 Anaerolineae bacterium
ATTATGGCTTCCACGCACCCACCATGTCTTGGCCTGTGGCGGGGACACTTATGATCGAACCGACCGAGAGTGAGTCGTTGGCTGAGCTCGATCGCTTCTGTGAGGCTCTAATTTCTATTCGGGATGAAACACGTGCCATTGAGGAAGGTCGAGCAGACCCGGAAAACAATGTTCTCAAGGGCGCGCCGCATACTGCCGCCGTCGTCGCCGCCGACAATTGGGACCGGCCGTATTCGCGTGAGCAGGCCGCGTTTCCGGCCCCCTGGGTCAAAGAGTCGAAATTCTGGCCGCCTGTTGCGCGCATCGACAACGTTTTCGGCGATCGACACTTGGTTTGCGCCTGTTTACCGATTGAAGCCTATGCCTAACCGGAGTAGACCGATATCTTAAAAAGAAATGGCGGTCTACTCTTAACCGGCAGCTTAACCTGCCAGAATCCACTGCCAGCACAAAAACACGGCCATACCTATAACGATGGTCAACAGAAGATTTCGGCTAATCCAACCCACGCCGAAGGCCACTACCGCTGCGATAAGATAAGCATTTGTATAACTTAATCTCAGCTCATCGCCGGTAGGGATGAGCACGGCCGGCACGATTATGGCCGTCAACACCGTCGGGGGCACGTAGCGCAGAGCTCGTATCAGGCGCTGCGGAAACACAATCCGGTTGCCCACGGCAAACGGTAGGTAGCGAATCAAAAATGTCACTAAAGCCATTCCGGCGATGAGATATAATTCGGTCATAATTGGAAATTTTTTTCTCGAACTAACTCAAGTTACATCCGGCCGTAGTAGGACTGAAAAACGGGTCGAAATATTATCATCCGTTGTAACTATTCGGGTTATCCATTTAGGCCTGGCAGTCCTGCGCTCTAAATGGCGATATCCCATAATTACAGGTTGTTGACAAACCAATCGCCCTGTTCTTCAAGGACTGCCAGGCCTGGCTGAATAGTTACCATCCGTTTATTGAACCTTCGCCGGTTTCCGACCGGTATTCAGGAGTCAGCGAGTCCGGCGGCGTAGGAGTGGTTACGTTCTTTAACTGCACTTCAACCAACAGCCCCCCCGCAATCCCCGCCAGGGCAGCCACCATTAGCCCCAACTTGTGAGGAAGCGGCTGGGCCAGGACAGAGACGATGCCGCTAATAATCACCGCAGCCCACATCGGTTTATTTCTGAGGTAGGGAATAATCATACCGATGAAGGTCACCGGCATGGCGAAATCGAGCCCCCATGAAGCTGCATTGGGGATCAGTTGGCCCACGGTCAACCCTAAATAAGTGCAAATCTGCCAGTTAACATACATCGCCACGGCCGAACCGAGATAGTACCAGTGCTTGCAGGGCGATGAGTCCGGCTGATAATATCGGTTGACCACAACCGCAAACGTTTCGTCGGTCAGCCAGAAGGCCAGCGGAACTTGCCAGGCGGGTGACAGCCGTTTGACATGTGGCACCAGTGTTGTGGCGTACAGGATGTGTCGCAGATTTACCACAAATGTCGTTAACACAACGACCGGCCACGTTGTCCCTGCGGCCAGCATGCCAATGGCAATAAATTGAGCCGATCCGGCAAACACAAATGCGGACATCGCAACAGTTGCCCCGAACGAGAGCTCGCTTGCGGCCGCTAGCGTCCCAAAAATAAGACCAAAGGGGATCGCGCCGATAATAAGCGGGATGGTGGCCCGGGCCCCCGCCACAAACTCCGACCAAGCGGGCCGCTTACCGGTCTCGAGCCGGCCAGCATCACCAATATTAGAAGCTGACCAGAATTTTGTATGCTCTTTTGAGGGTCGTTCTATTGGGTTCATTATTTAGCGGACTTCAATTGACCTCGGATCTTATATATGGCTGTGGCCTCGATTTAATCAAATACAGCCACCCTGCCTGGTCAGAGATCTTAAGCCTCGAGGTGTCAATTAATCTCTTGACAAGAAGGACAGAAATAACACCGGCGACCGCCCAGGCTCTCTTCCGCAATGGGCATACCGCACCCAAAACAGGCCTGTCCGGCCCGATTAAATACCCAGAAACGATATTGGCTGCGTGTGTACCCCTGATGGCGCAATCGTTCGGCCAAAGCCAAATCGTTGGTAATACCCTTGGTGCGGTATGATCGCCGGGCCAGCTCGAGCGCCGCCTCGGCCAGCCGCCGGATTTGTGCTTCCGAACAATCCACCGGCCTCAGCGACGGATGAACCCGGGCCACAAAGAGAATTTCGCTGCGCAAATAATTACCCGGTCCCGCTAAAAAATGCTGATCGAGCAGCAGCGTGGTCAGTCTGCGTCGCCGAAAGCGTTCGTCTGTAAAGCGATCCATGACCTGCTCGACCGACACCTCGTCGTTGAGCAGATCCGGACCAAGTTTGCTTAGAAATTCATGCGAGGCCAGGTCATCGTCGCCCAGTACCTCGATATCGGAGGCGCTGTAGAGTAGGGCCGACCTGTGGCTGTTGTGGATGGCCAAACGAAGTTGACGGTTGGTTTCGGGATAATCTTTGACCGGCCGGATGATCCAGCGGCCATAAAGTTGGTTGTGGCTGTATATATTGAAGTTATTGGCAAATCGGATCAACATGGCCTTGCCTCTCGCCTCAACGGACTCAACCACCTCACCCGTTAGCAAAGCCCCGTAGGGTTTTAGGCGATCGAAGGCAAAAAATAGCTCGGTGGCCACACGTCCGGCGATGGCCTTGGCTACGGCCTCAGCAGCCAACCGAATTTCCGGACCTTCAGGCATACTGTTACTCCTAAAGTCGTGAATTGACCACGACTTAAGACACGGCCGTTGCGCAACTAACCGGCAGCGTGTTTCCGTCGCGTCGCACTTAGTCCGAAGACTTGCCCGGAGCGCGCTTGGCGCTAAACCAGGTGGGCCGGGTGCCTATCAAACCTGCCAGGTGAGAGACGTCATTGAGCAGTAGTATTCGATAATTGTACTCGACCCGCTCTTCCTCGTTTTGAAACCCAAGCATACGAAAAGTCTCCTCATCCTCATCGCTGCTAAAAACCGCAGAGACTTTTGGCTGAAGTTGAACCAGGCTGATCGAGGCGTTATCAAATGCGAACATACGCCAGCCGCGTCCTTCAATACCCAACCACGACCGCAGACACGTATTCATCGCCCCCCCGTGCATCACCACGGTCACCACACTCTCGTCAGCCATCCCGTTGACAACGTCATCAATTGCCGCGCGAATGCGAGTGGCAAAGGCGTGCTCTCCCTCTTCGTCCGGCAGCGGCTCCCAAAACTCGTTCAGCTGCCAGGCGGTCCACACGTCCGGGAACCGGGACCGGATTTCATCGCGGCTGAGCCCGTTAAGCGGGCCAAAATTGTATTCTTTGAGACGTTCGTCATAGCGAACCGGCAGCCCGAGCACCGCACCAATAATTTCGGCGGTGGTGGCTGCCCGCTGGAGCGGGCTTGTGACCACCTCCTGGACTGCATCCTCTTGGGCCAAGCGCTCGGCCAGGCGGGCTGCCTGTCGACGGCCCCGATTGGTTAAAGGAAAATCCAGCCAGCCTTGAATGCGGCGCTCCATGTTGCCTTCTGATTCACCGTGGCGAATCAACCACAGATATTTACTCATTTTGGCCGCCTTCAGCTTAGGGAGATTTTCGAACCGGTGCTGCTCGACTGCTCAAAGTGAGTCTGATAACAATCTAGGCACACCCGAATATTCCTATGGATGTCGTGATAGTGGGTCGGCGGATACAACATACCGCAAACGTCACATACTTTGGGGATAAACATTTCGTACGGCTCGCTGGCAAAACATCGTTCATAATTCAGACAGGCTCTTACTTCGTCTTCTATCCAGGAGGTCGGTCTAAAGGTATCGGTTACGATAGCCTCTAAATGCTCTTCAAAACAGTTGTGGCA
>JBFGLD010000778.1:0-3889 GCA_041576335.1 Anaerolineae bacterium
AACATCGGAGGCGCTGCCACGTTAGCTACAAAGAGACAGATTTTGCTATCAATTTAGACCACTTACCGGAAACAGACCATCAGATATATCTCGAAATTAAGAGCCGTACCTGGTCGGCCAAAGATGCACTTCTTAAGGCAGAACTCATTAGCGAGCTCCTGGAGATTCTCGGGGTCAAGCAGGAAAATCAATTTAAGAGTGAGTACGTTGACATCGGCAAGCAGGGAAATTTCAAGGCCAATATTTGATCCATTATTATCACAGCGACCGCAGCTCAAAAGCGCGGGTATATCCTTACTTACCCTGGGTATTACATGGTTTTGCCCGGTTTAACTGTCTCATCGGCTCCAAACATATTACGATTTTCCCTCGTACACCCCCGAGCGGCCCGATACGCATTGGGTCATACAACTGATTTGGGCGGCTCACCTTCTTCGCGGCGTGGTTGATCGACCTGTGGTCGAAAGCTAATTGCACGACGGCGGACCGCAGGCCGGTTGCGCTTTATTGCCTTGCAGTGGCGGCGTAATTCATCCCCCGACATAACTTTCAAATATTCTGTCGTGGTTAACAAGCTAACGACCATCTTTGGCTTGGCCATCTTCGGCCCAGGCGAATTCGGCTGTCCGGGGCCGGCTGCTAAAGCTTGAGGACTGCACATATTTCATTTATTCAAGAACAAAGACAATTCGCAAATTCTTCCTGAATATAATTCGTTAATGCCTGAACTTGTATTATATTATTTTTGTATTATATTTCACAGCAAAATATTCATTGATTATGAGGCAGAATTATGTTAGAATATTCACAGAACATCACCTTAGACGGTCTAGATCGAGCCATTCTGAAGATCTTGCAGACCAATGCCCGGATTAGCAATGTTGAGCTGGCCCGCCGCGTCAACCTATCACCCCCGGCGATTCACGCTCGCCTCAAGCGATTAGAACAGCAAGGTTACATTCGTGAATATGCGGCCTTACTAGATCGGGAAAAGGTTGGTTATGATATGCTCTGTTTCGTTCATATCAATCTACAGCTTCACCAACACGAACAAGTTGAGACGGTCCGTAATGCTATCCAAAACATGCCCGAAGTACTTGAGTGTTACCACATCACCGGTGCAGTCGACTACTTGCTGAAAGTTGTTGTGCATAATCGTAAAGATTTGGAGCGTTTTGTAATGCATCGCTTGACGCCTATCCCCGGTGTGGCCCGCATTCAAACAAGCCTGGTACTGACTGAAGTGAAATGTACGACGGCGCTGCCCATAGAGAGCGAAGAGTAGAAAGCGAGTAGAGGGTTTGGGTACGTATTAGTATATTGACGAAGGAGGTCAAAATGGTTACAAAAATATCAGAGCCCACCTTTACCTCAGCACCGTTCCATCCCGAAAACGAAGATGATACGGTTGTCGTAGAAGGCGGTAACATGACAATTGAAGACGTGATCCGGGTCGCTTCTCAGGGGGCTAAAGTACGCCTCACCGATAATGAAGAAATTTTACGACGCGTTCAAGCGTCCTGCGACTATATTACCAATGCCGTCGAAGCCGGTAAACCGATCTACGGGGTTACCTCCGGCTTTGGGGGCATGGCCAATGTTATCATTTCGCCGGATGAGGCCGAGGAACTACAAAATAACGCCATTTGGTTTATGAAAGCCGGAGCAGGAAAAAAGCTGCCTATCCCTGACGTCCGAGCCGCCATGCTGCTGCGCGCCAATTCCCACTTGCATGGGGCATCCGGCATTCGCCTCGAAATCATTCGGCGGATCGAGAGGTTTCTCAACGCAAACGTAACGCCCAATGTATGCGAGTATGGCTCAATCGGGGCCAGTGGCGATTTGATCCCCCTAGTTCAGATTACGGGAGCCGTGCTGGGTACGGATGCGAGCTTTCGGGTAGATTTTAACGGTGAAGATACCGACTGCCTGACTGCGTTGGACCGGCTGGGCCTGCCGCGCTTGCGGCTGCGCCCTAAAGAGGGCTTGGCTATGGTCAACGGCACGTCGGTAATGACCGGGATTGCGGTCAACTGCGTGTACCGGGCGCACGTTCTCTTAGCCCTGGCCATGGGGGTTCATGCTCTGGTTATCCAGGCCCTCGTCGGAACCAATCAATCTTTCCATCCTTTTATCCACAATCTAAAACCCCATCCCGGCCAATTATGGACCGCCCACCAAATGCTTGGCCTTTTGTCCGGCTCCAAACTTATCCGCAATGAATTGGACGGAAAGCACGATTATCGCGACGGCGATCTTATACAAGATCGATATTCATTACGCTGTCTGCCGCAGTACATGGGGCCAATCGTTGACGGGTTGAGCCAAATTGCGCATCAAATTACGATCGAAATGAACTCAGCCACCGACAATCCGCTGATCGATGCCGAGCATGATGTTGACTACCACGGCGGAAATTTTCTGGGTCAGTACGTCGGAGTAGCCATGGATCAATTGCGCTACTACCTGGGCCTGTTAGCCAAGCATATCGACGTGCAGCTGGCGCTCCTGGTGGCTCCGGAGTTTAATAACGGGCTGCCGGCCTCGCTCGTTGGCAATCCTGACCGCAAAGTAAACATGGGGTTAAAAGGGCTACAAATCACCGGCAACTCAATTATGCCGCTGTTGACGTTTTTTGGGAATTCGCTTGTGGACCGCTTTCCAACCCACGCCGAGCAGTTTAACCAAAATGTAAATAGCCAGGGATTTGGTTCAGCCAATTTAGCCAGGCAGGCAATTGAGATATTCCAGCAGTACATGGCGATTGCCCTGATGTTCGGCGTGCAAGCTGCCGATCTACGGACTTACGCTATCGCCGGGCACTACGACGCGCGTGATTTTCTGTCGCCGGCAACCTTACCATTGTATCAGGCCGTGCGAGAGGTAGTTGAACGACCGCCGACTGGCGACCGGCCGTATATTCGTAACGATAATGAGCAGCCGCTGGATCTGCACCTCGCCCGTATTGCGGCCGATATTGCCGACGGCGGACGTATCCCGCGCGCGGTGAGCAGCTTAATGTTCAATTTGAATTAGACGGTCAGCCTTCCAATCGCAATGCTGCTTCCTTTTCAATTTGAGTGGGCATGGCGGGGTTATGCCTCGCCTCACTATTTTGGCCTAATTCAAAGTTATTTCAAATTGGGGCGATCCGAGACGTCCCTGTAGCTGTCCCCACAGCGCGGCCGGGGCCAGGTCAACCAACCCGGTCTCAATGACATGGTTGCGTAAATCAACCTCGGGGCCGGTTTGGGTAACAACCCGCAGGTAATTGTTCGTGAGGCCACTCCATCGCAGACCAAATCCAAAAGGCTCGTTGCTTTCCCAGAGTACGGGCAGGGTGCGACCGACGAACTTCTGACGGAAGTTATGCTCGAGCTGCGCGTTTAGCCTGTGCATCTGCCGGCTGCGCGCCTGGACGACCCGGGCTGACACCTGGCCCTTCATCTTCGCTGCCGCCGTTCCATTTCGCCGGGAATAGCGGAAAATGTGCAGCTTTGCAAAGGCCATCTCTTCGACAAAGGCCAGCGATTCGGCAAACTCGCCATCCGTTTCGCCGGGGAACCCGACGATGATGTCGGTGGTGACCGACAGGTCGGGAATGGCGGCCCGGGCCGCATCGACCAGGCGGGCAAATTGGGCCCGGGTCGTATGGCGAGCCATGCGGCGCAGCGTGGCGTTACAACCGCTTTGCAGCGGCAAGTGCAGGTGGGGTAACAACCGCTTATCTTGCCAGGGTTCGAAAAAGTCCTGCTCCAAATCCCACGGCTCCAGCGATGACAGGCGCAGCCGTGGAATATCGGTTTCGGCTAAAATTATTCTCACCAAATTCTTGAGACCATACGGGTCACCAAAGTCGTGCCCGTAGGAGCCAAGATGGACCCCGCTG
>JBFGLD010000779.1:0-3882 GCA_041576335.1 Anaerolineae bacterium
ATCTGTCCGGAGAGCGCAGCAAAAAAGCGAATATTGCCCTGCTGCTTAACAATGCGCGCGTGGCCGGGCAGATTGCGAAAGCTTTGAGCGGGTATGGCGACCCCTAAATGAACAGAGGAAACCTCGTGTCCAAGAAAATCATCATCGATACGGATCCGGGCGTGGATGACGCTATGGCTATCCTCTTTGCCCTCAAGTCGCCGGAGGTAGAGGTTGTGGCCTTGACAACTATCTTTGGCAATGTCCATACCGATTTGGCCACCCAAAATGCGCTGCGACTCATTGAGTTGGCCGGTCAACCGGACATCCCCGTGGCGCGGGGGGCAGAGATGCCGTTGGTAGTACCGCTCGGCAATATTGCCGATTTTGTCCACGGCACCGACGGTTTTGGCCAGACGAACCAGCCACCACCAAAAGGCCGGACGCTTGACAAGCCGGCGGCTCAATTAATTGTCGAAACCATTATGGCCTACCCCGGCGAGATCACCTTGGTGCCGCTTGGCCCGTTGACCAATATCGCCCTGGCGTTGGCCCTGGAGCCGCGAATCGCCGGCAATGTGGCTGCGGTAGTGCTGATGGGCGGGGCCGCCACTGTGAACGGGAACGTTAATCCGGCGGCTGAGGCTAACATCATCAACGATCCGCATGCGGCTGAGGTCGTATTTAACGCCGGCTGGCCCGTGACAATGGTAGGCCTAGATGTCACCATGCAAACGATTATGAGTGACGAATACCTGGCCTCACTCAAAGCTTGCGGCACGCGGACGGCCGAATTTATCTATGATATTAGCCGCTTTTACCGGGATTTTCACGACCGGGCCTATCAACTTGAAGGAATTCACACCCACGATCCCTCGGCTGTCGCTTACGTTATCGACCCAACCTTGTTTACCACCGCGTCCGGAGCTGTGCGGGTGGTTACGGACGGAATTGCCCTAGGCCAAACTCTGATGGATCGACGTCAGTGCTGGAATAAAGCGAACGCATGGTCCAGTAGACCGCGGGTCAACGTATGTCTCGGCGTCGACTTCGAACGATTATTGACTATGTACAAAACGCGCATCACGGCGGTTGATTAAATTGCAGCAGGGTCTCTTCTTAATAGGCCATGGACTTCGTAACCTTCTCGCTGATCATCGACGATATCGTTTTTCCTGACGGCCAAACCGCTATGGGCGTGCTGGGTGGCGGCGGCCCGCAGACGGCCTTTGGCATGAGATTGTGGGCTGAGCGCGTAGGATTGGTCGCCGGCGTGGGCCGCGATTTACCGGACACCGCCCGAGCCTGGTTGGATAGCACGGGTATTAATACCGCCGGCCTACGTCGGACCGGCGAGTGGCCCACCCCTCGCGCCTGGCAGGTGTGCGAGGCCGATGGCCGGCGTACCCAGGTCTGGCGTATTCCCGGCCCGGCAATCGGCGCCCAGCTGGGCCGCAGCCTTGACGATGTGCCGCCAGCTTACCAAAAAGCCCGCGGATTTCACCTGGGTGTTCACCCGGAGGAGCCTGATCTGGCGTTTATCAAAGCCCTGCGCAACGTTGGGGCGGTGGTCAGCGTCGAGCCGTTTCGAGTAGCGCAGCAGGCCCTGACCGACGCTGAACTGCGCGTTTTGGTTTCGGCCGGCCAAATTTTTTCTCCCAGCCAACAGGAAGCTGAGTCGCTGGTCGGCACCGGCGCACCCGCCGCCCTAATTCGACGACTGATTGGCTTAGGTGCAGCCATTGTCGCCCTGCGGCAGGGTTCTGCGGGGGCCTTGGTCCACCGGGCCGATACGGGTGAAACGCAGTATATCCCCGCTTATGAAACCACCGTCATTGACCCCACCGGCGCGGGCAATGCTTTCTGCGGCGGCTTTTTGGCCGGTTGGGTGGAAACCGGAGACCTGCATCGGGCCGGTTTGTACGGCGCAGTGGCGGCAAGTTTTTTGGTTGAGCAGGCTGGCTTGCCAGACCCGCGGCCAAATCTGGCTGACGAGGCCAAAAGGCGGCTGGTAACGTTACAAAGTAAAGTTGTGCCACATTTCGAAGTTTCTTAGAGTGCGGCTCTGTTTGAGGGTGGGTTTGCTTTGCGCTGTCAAATCCGGCCGGATAAGATGACCTACGCTTATGCTTTTTGGGGCGTTATGGTCTATTGACTTTGGCTGAGGCTGCCCCTATAATCTAGATAATTGCAGAAAGGCGCCGATGTGTTCATCGACTTATGACGTCATCGGCCGTAAGTTCTCCTATTTGACCCATGCATTCCGCAGAAACGCTGGCCAATTTACAACAGTTCTTAACATTACTCAATCCTTCCTTAAACCTCAACGAGATGCTAACGAACGTAGCTCGGCAGTTGGTTGAGATGTTCGAGGTGGACCATAGCGGCGTCTTGCTCTTTGGCGAAGATGATGTAGAAGGCGTGGTTATTGCCGAGTACCCTCTGCAGGCTGCGGTAGGACTGAAAGTATCACTGACCCAATATCCGCTTGTGGAACAGCTCAAGGCCGAGCAAAAGCCCATTGCCGTATTTGACGCCCAAGCCGATCCCATAATGGGTAGTGCTCAGGCAACGATGCGTGCCCTCGGTATTCAGTCTATTGTCATTATTCCCCTGGTCGTGCAGGGTAAAATTGTGGGTAGTCTAAGCTTGGATGCTATGGGGCGTCAGCGCCGCTGCACCCCGGCTGAAGTTAATCTTTGTTCGGTGATTGGCAAGCAAATTGCGGTGGCGGTCGATTATACCAATGCGCTTCAGGCGGCAGAAGAGTCTCGGCGGCAGGCCCAAACGCTGCGCGAAGTCAACCGCGCTTTGAGCGAGTCGCTTCACCTGGACGAAATCTTGCCCTTGGTTTTGGAGCAATTGGAAAAGGTCATTCCGGTTAACGGCAGCTCGATTTTCCTACTGGTTGACAAAGGCATCCAGTTGATGGCCCAACGGGGGAATCTCAACCCTTTTCCTGAAAAGCAGATCATTCCGCTTGCCCGGCTTTGGGGAGCCTCTGAAATCGTGAAGAATAAGGCACCGATTTTGGTCAACAATACCCAGCAGCACCCGTACTGGTCCTCCTTTGAAAGTAACCCAATCCGCTCTTGGTTGGGCGTACCGCTTATGGTCAGAAAAGAGATTGTGGGCCTGCTGAACATGGATGGCTATGCCCCTGACCAATTCCACAAGAGGCACATTCCCTTGGCCTTGTCTTTTGCAAATCAATCGGCTATGGCTATATATAATGCCCGTCTTTACGGCCAGGCCAAGAACCGCGCAGATTTGCTGGCCTCGGTCCAGGACATTGGAATCGGTATTGCCGCATCGTTGGATTTGGAAGAGGTGTTACACGCCGTAACCACCAGTGTCTTGACCCTTTTGGGGGCCGGTCAAGTTCGGATATATCTTTACGACCCGGAGCACGAATCTTTCCACCTGGCTACAATGTTAGGTGACACGGGCCAGTTGAAGATGCGAATGGCCCAGCCTCGAAAAAATGGGGTTACGGCCAAAGTAGCGCGCTCGGGGCAGCATATCGCTATATCTGATATTTTGGGGCACCCGTTCTATCTTCATGAAAGTGGTATGCATGGCTTTAGAGCTATTGCCAGCATACCGCTGCGCAAGCTCAATCGGGTATTGGGCGTATTAAATGTATTCTATTCCCAACCCCATCATTTTACGCCCGAAGAAATTGATGTGTTACATTTATTGGCGACCCAAGCGGCTGTGGCCCTGGAGAATGCGCGTTTGTACGGCATTGAGCAAAGCCGGCTGCAGGATGAAGCCAAACGAGCTGGGCAATGGCGTCGGGTTCAAGAAATATCTTCCACGCTCAACACTTCGCTTGATATGGATGAGGTTTTGAGTAATGCCGCTCAACAGTGCCTGCAGTTAATCGAGGTGGACCATTGC
>JBFGLD010000780.1:0-3881 GCA_041576335.1 Anaerolineae bacterium
ACAATCAATCCCTCCCCTCTTGAGCGGGATATTTATGAGTTTGCCGCGACGTTGCCCAAAGAGACCATCCTGGCCGGCAAACCAGATCTTATGATGGGGATTCCTCTTTTTTCTGAACGGAGCGTGCTTTTTAGCGCTTTGCATCCCCACACGAAGGCGCCTATTTTGGACTATTTTGAGGCTCAATATGCCGAGACATCGGAAATGGTTCTGGAATTTTGCCATAATTATAACGTCAACTATTTAGCCTTTGATATGACCGACTTTTCGCCGGATTACCTCGTCAAGCACGAGTTTTTCTTCCAACCCTACAATGACCATATCATAGAAATCGTCGCCGCCCGTTCTAACTTTGTTCTACCTGAAGTTCGGCCCGTATTCACGAGCGGGCCCTATCGAGTTATAAAGTGTGATGCTGAAACATTACTGGCCCGCAGCAAATAAATTAAATAGCCTTAGACTCTGGCCGCGCTTTGAACCCACCTGGTTGGTGTTGGGTATTGTCCTCGGCTTTACGCTGCTTGTGCTGGCGGCCAACCAATGAAACCCCTCTTTGGCTTGATGGCGTTGTACGTGATCTGTTTTACAGACGGGGCTGATTAGTGAGGGGTGAATAAATTGAGTTTAGAAAACTAATCATAACTGAGCAAAGCACCTTAACAATTGAGTTTCACGACAAAATCAGCTCAGTTTGAATTGTAAAGGAGAGCCAATGTACCGCGACAAGAAAATAGCGTTAGTAATTCCAGCCCGCAACGAAGAACGACTTATCCGTCCCACCTTGGAGGCGGTGCCCGAATTAGTGGACAAGGTTTACGTCGTTGATGATGTCAGCACCGATAACATGTGCTGTGTTGTCCGCGACTATATACAGCAGGATTGTCGGGTAGAATTGATTTGTCACGAAAGCAATACCGGTCCGGGTGGTGGCATCATCACCGGTTACAGAGCTGCTGCGGCGGCCGGATATGATATTGCAGTCGTGGTAGGCGGAGACAATCAAATGCCCTTGGAGCAGATGCCCCGCTTTCTAGATCCGCTCGTCGACGGCCACGCCGACTACACCAAGGGCAATCGCTTTATGGTTCGCAACCAGGCTCTGCGTGAAGTGCCCGGCAGCATGCCAAAAACGCGCTTAATCGGTAATATGCTTATCTCCGCCACGACCAAAATTGCCTCCGGCTACTATAAGATTGCGGATGTGGTCGATGGGTATACCGGTATTACCCGCCAGGCAATTGAGCTGGTCGATTGGGACCGGGCCTGGAAGGGTTATGGCTACCCTATGGATTTCTTAATACGTCTCAATTCATACGGTTTGCGCGTTGCCGATATACCGCGACGGGCCATCTACCTGCCCGGTGAGCGCCAGTCGCAGATTAAGGGGCTGCGCTATGCTCTAAGAGTATCGCCAATGCTAATCCGAGGCTTTTTCTGGAGGTTGATTAACAAATATGTGCTCTGGGATTTCCACCCCTTGGTCTTTTTTTTCTTTGCCGGCTTAACCTTATTGCCATTGGGACTGGTTTTTGGCCTGTGGCTGGTGTGGTCACAAATAGCCGGGGTGGGCGTCTCCGGCCCCAGGGCGACCCTGGCGGCTTTGCTGGTTATTACCGGCCTGCAGTTTTTGCTATTTGCCATGTTGTTTGATATGGAAGAGGGGAAGAGCTAGGAACCGGCTGTTCGGTTCAATGTAGTTATGGCAAAATCAGTGCGCATTGCAATTGTCAGTCACGCCTATCCTACGTTCGATGGGGGCAATAAAGGCGAATTCGTTCACGGGTTGGCCTCTGCCTTGGTCAATTTGGGGCACCGGGTGTATGCGGTCATCCCCTGGGAGCGTGGCATGAAGAATGCTCGTTTGATGGACGGGGTGCAGCTGGAACCCTACTATGCGCGCGACTCGATTAGCTACGGAAGGGCCAGTAATGCGTATGTGCGCTATCCTCGGCCAACGGTAGCGGTGTCACTCGTGAGCGCCTTGCTGAAGCTCCGCCGGGTAATTCGAGAACGGAATATCGATATAATCCACGCCCACTGGGCCGTACCCCTAGGCTTTGTGGCCGGTTTGGCCAAAGCGACTACCGGTAGGCCGTTGGTGATCACGATGCATGGCCGCGATATAAGAGCTAACCCGAATATCGGGAGTACCGTGCCAACCTTGTGGTATGTTAAGCCGTTCTTGCAGTTTGCTTTCCGCCAGGCCGATCGGTTAATTACAGTAAGCCGCCGCTACGGTGACTATGCTGTTCGAGCGGGCGCACCGGCGCAAAAACTGCACGTCATTTGCAACGGTATAAACCAAAACCGTTTTTTTGTTTCTGAGGCCCCTGTGGCAGAATTACGCCAGCGTTATAGAGTCGCGGCGGAGGCCAAAATGCTTCTTTTAGTCGGTGGCTTGGACTTCCACAAGGGTTTTGACGTGTTCATTAGGGCCATGCCGCGAATTCTGGAGGCTGAGCCGGAGGCCAAAGCTGTGATCGTTGGTGATGGGCCGGAGCAGGGTCGCTTGACCGCTTTGCGGAATGAATTAGGTATTTCAGACAGGATAATTTTTGCCGGGCACGTGCCCAATAGCCAGCTTGCCGCTTATAATAACGCCTGCGATTTATTTGTAATGCCCTCGCGAGAAGAGAGTTTTGGCGTGGCCGCCGTGGAAGCCATGGCCTGTGGCAAACCGGTAGTGGGCACAACCGCCGGGGGGTTGTCCGAAACGATCGAAGATGGGCAGACCGGGTTATTGGTCCCACCCGACAACGTAGACCAACTGGCTCAAACCATAACTCGGGTATTGCGGGACAAAACGTTATCCGCTCGACTTGGTCAAAACGGCCGGCGCAAGGTCGAGATCGATTATAATTGGATTAACGTGGCTCGTCAGACGGTCGCTCTGTATGAAGATGTGCTTAGAAAACCGGTAGGTTTAATCGAATGAACGTTTTGTTTGTTACCCGTCCGATCGTTCCGCCGTGGAATGAAGGGAGCAAAAATTTGGCCTGGCAAATCGCAAAACATTTGCAGCGGCATCGGCCTAATTTATTGACCAACAAGAGTTCATCCTGGCAGGCTGCAGGCACATCGATCGCCCTCAAGCCGGTATATTCAGCCGCCTCCTTGTCGACAAGACAGAAACTTAGATTATTGCTGTATTTGTTGCTTCGTCCGCAAAATATTGATCTATATCATTATTTCTTCGTTCCAACTCCGGCAACGTCAGTTTTGCTCTCCGCCTTGAGCAGACTGCACGGTATGAAAACCGTACAGACGGTGCCAAGTTTGTATGCCGATGGCCTCACCAAAAAGCGCGCCCGCCGGCTGTTTTTCGCTGACCGCATTGTAGCAATTTCAGACCTAACAGCCGATAAACTGTGCGCCTGGGGTATTGAAAACGTGGTACGCATAAACGTCGGTATCGACGTAGAGTACTGGGCAACCTACTCCAAACGTTTCCCCCTGCAGGAGCAGTTTGACCTACCACAAACAGCGACCACCATTCTCTTTGCCGGCGAATATGGCCGGCTTGGAGCCATTGAAAAACTTCTTGAAATTATTCCACAAGTATTGGTTCGCTGCCCACACTGTCACTTTATCTTTGCCTGTCGTATTTTGCGATCCCAAGATGTAGAGATTAGAGACGACGTTCAGCGAAGAATCCGCAGCAATGACTGCTTCCGGACCGTTCATTTTTTGGATGAGGTTCACGACTTTGCCGCCTTGCTTAAAGCGTGTGATGTACTTCTTTTTCCCGTGTCGGATATGACCGGTAAGATTGATACGCCCCTGACCGTGCTAGAAGCGATGGCGGCGGGATTGCCAATTGTTCTAACTGATGCTGCCCCCCTCAATGAAATATTTGTGCCAGGAGCAGGGGCCATGGTGCC
>JBFGLD010000781.1:0-3879 GCA_041576335.1 Anaerolineae bacterium
GCTCTCAAGCGTGCCGGCACGCGCAATCCGGTCTTCATGTTAGATGAAGTTGACAAAATAGGGGCCGATTGGCGCGGTGATCCAAGCAGCGCGCTGCTGGAGGTTCTGGATCCACAGCAGAACTTTGCCTTCCGAGACCATTACCTCGACATCGATTTTGACCTGAGCGAAGTCATGTTCATTGCCACGGCTAATACGCTCGATACCATTCCGGCGCCGCTGCGCGACCGGATGGAAATCATTCAACTTGACGGTTATACTGAGTATGAGAAGATTGAGATTGCCAAGAATTATTTGGTACTTCGCCAGATCAAAGCGAATGGCTTGACCATAAGCGAAATTGAGTATACGGAAGATGGGCTGCGCCAGATTATCCGCGACTATACCCGCGAATCGGGCGTGCGTAACTTAGAACGTGAAATTGGACGAGTTGCTCGCAAAGTAGCGACCAAAGTAGCTGAAACCGTGACCAAATCTGATGACGATACGGACAAGTCTAAGATTGTCTCAATTGGGCCGCATGAAGTGCGAGAACATCTAGGCAAACCTAAATTCCAGTTTGAGGCCGCTATGCGGACCGAACAGGCCGGCGTAGCGACCGGCTTGGCCGTGACGCCCATCGGGGGTGATGTACTATTCATTGAGGCCGCCTGTATGCCGGGTAACGATAAGTTAATCCTTACAGGCCAACTGGGCGAAGTGATGAAAGAAAGCGCTCAAATTGCGCTTAGCTATATCCGCGCTCATGCCGATTCATTCGGCATCGACTCTGGTAAATTATATGAGGCGGATATTCACCTGCACGTTCCGGCGGGTGCTGTTCCCAAAGACGGCCCTTCTGCCGGTATTACGATGGTCACCGCCCTGGTTTCTCTGCTGACGGGCCGGCCCGTGCGGGCTGAGGTAGGCATGACCGGTGAGATCAGCCTCCAGGGCCAGGTCTTACCGATCGGGGGTCTCAAACAAAAGATCCTAGCTGCGCATCGCGCCGGCTTAAACACGATCATTTTTCCTAAACGTAATGCAGCTGATTTGGACGACGTGCCGGAAGATATTCGAAATGAAATGACCTTCCACACGGTTGAAACGCTGGAGGAGGTGCTAAAACATGCGCTGAGTTCAGCCGCCCCTTTCGGTGATGCACTGCCAGAGGCTGTTGACAAGCTGCCAACCGTGGAAATGACCTTAAATTAGGTGGGCGGTGGCCCGCTATTCTGAAATTGATGACCAGCGGAGACGCTGCCGGTCAAATCATATTCGACAGAGTAGTTGACCGTTTTGCAACTAAGCCGGCCAGCAAAGGAACGGCTTAGTTGCAGCGGCATATTCTTGCAGAAAGTTGACAAGCAAAAGTTGAATTTTTGTATTATCCCCATGTTATCCCCAAGCCATACGCAACTTTACAGTGGTTATCAACAATTTATCCACAGAACCTATCCAGCTTTGCATAACTTTTCTTAAAAACCAAATCACGGTTGTTTTTTTTTAAGGTCCGGGTATTGCAAGGCATGCCGAGGTTTGGTAAAATGCTTCTCGACTGTAGTGAGGGCTTATTTATCCTCGACCCTTTAAATGCCACCAGATAACTACCTGTTTCAAGAACCACTATCGAGGGAGGGGCAACTGTTCAGTATGTTTGGCAATCATTAGTAAGATTGACTTAATAAGCAAAGCACCTAAATAGGGACTCTTCTCCGAAAGTCTTCATCATACAGTCGCCAACTCATCGTTATAATCTATCCAGCTAAATATAGTATATACTAAAGCTGAGCATGGCTCGAATGAGGACCTGCTCAGAAAGGGTGTTTTTGTTCTCTAAAACCATTGTGAGTCGGCCATCGAAATATTTTAGGGAGAGAAAGGTATGACCGCAGACCATGTTTGGCAAACAGCCTTAGGTCAATTGCAGTTACAAATGACCCGCGCCACATTTAATACGTGGGTCAAGGACACGCACCTCGTATCACAAAACGACGGAGGATTGGTAATTGGCGCCAAAAGCGCTTTCGCCAAAGACTGGCTCGAAAACAGATTACTGACAACAATCAGCCGGACGGTAAGTAGTATCGTGGGGAGAGATATTGATATACAATTCATTGTTGAACCAGAAAACCCTGTTGAACAAGCAGCCCCTGAAATTCTGCTACAAAAACCGCCCAGCCACTCCGATTTTCGATCGGGTGACGGCAGTAACGGTCAGAACGGGTCAGCAAAGGGGCGACCTATGTTAAATTATAAGTATACGTTTGACCAATTTATTGTTGGTGCTTCGAACCGCTTAGCCCACGCAGCGTCTCTGGCGGTTGCCGAAATGCCGGCAGAAGCTTACAATCCTTTATTCTTGTATGGGGGTGTCGGCTTGGGCAAAACCCATTTACTGCAAGCCATAGCCCATTTTGCCCTAAGCAAAGGCAAACATATTACTTACACGACTTCGGAAACCTTCACAAATGATCTTATTAATGCAATTCGGACCCAATCAACAGATATTTTTCGGGAAAAATATCGAAATACTGACTTTCTTTTGATCGACGATATTCAATTTATAGCCGGTAAAGAAAGCACCCAGGAAGAGTTTTTTCACACCTTCAATGCACTTCACTCCTCGGGCAGCCAAATTGTACTGTCTAGCGATCGCCCCCCTAAAGCCATTACTACCTTGGAAGATCGACTTCGATCTCGCTTTGAATGGGGCTTACAAGCTGATGTTCAGCCGCCCGATTTGGAAACCAGGATTGCAATCCTCCGCTTTAAAGCCGAGGTATTGGGAGCAAGCACCTCCGATGACGTGGTAGAATTTATTGCTCGACGGGCTCAGAACAATATTCGCGAGTTAGAAGGTGCTCTTAATAAAGTGGTCGCGCATGCGGCGATGACCCGCCAGCCAATCAGTTTAGAGCTGGCCAATGTAGCCCTCCGCGATATCGTATCTCGCCAGGCAGAATTAACGGTAATGCAAATTATTGAAGATGTGGCTCAATTCTATCGCCTTGATAAAGAGGTTCTGATTGGTCGGGGGCGTAGTAAAGATGTTTCCGCCGCGCGGCAGATGGCTATGTATTTGGCACGTGAAGAGACGGGGGCCTCCTTGCCCCAAATCGGTGAGGCATTAGGTGGTCGAGACCATACAACGGTGATGCACGGCTGGGAAAAAATCGCCTCAAAGATAGAGCAAGATGATAGGCTACGTAGAGAAATGTTATCCATTAGAGAAATCATTTACCAAAAAGTCAAGTAAGCTCTCTTTTCATCCGCATTTACGGGTATAAAAAACAAGGGAAATCTATTGAAGATTTCCCTTGTTTTTTTCTAGGCGCGGTTCCATATATGGATTTTTTGTGGATAACCTGGGTATAACTGTGGATAACTGGACAATTGTGGGGATAAATAGGGGCAAGGACCGTGTGGATGATTGTGGACAAAACGGGAAAAATTTCTGGTAATGGCTTAGAACGAAGATTTGTTCTAAGCGGCTTCTTTCTGGCCATTTTGGGTAAAATTTCGCTTTTCTGTGGATAACTAGGGCATAATTGTGGATAACTTGCCCAAAATGGGGATAACTTTTGTCTAGCTTTCGATCCTGCCTTAACAATTTTCCTTAAAAAATTTTTAGCTTTTTCAGGCTCTACAAGATATAGGTATCTGGTTAATTAGGTACCCAAGATGTAGACTCATATCGATTTGACAAATCTCGTCAGATTTGCCAATGGACCAAGGTCTAATTATGCGGTCCCCTATCCACATGGCAGGCCCGCTTCCCGACAACGTTAATTCTATATCTGGGAGAGTAAACAATATATTCCACAAAATATAGGGGAGCTGGCCATATATTAGTGCTTTGTCCACATATCCACAGTACCTACTATGTACTACTAAATA
>JBFGLD010000782.1:0-3872 GCA_041576335.1 Anaerolineae bacterium
CGGCTCCTGGCCCAAGTAGTAGGCCATCGTGCTCCACGTCCAGTCCTCGCCGGTAAATTGTGCCTCGAGTTTTTTACTCTTGAGGCCTAATCGCTTCAAGACCTCAGCCGCGGGCATGACCGTGTCGGGCCAGGGAGGTACGTCTAACACGCCTTCATCAATTAATCTAACGTTAGCGGCTTTGAGAGTCTTTTTAATGCGCCCCATGTCGACCCACTTTTCATCTACGGTCGGAAAAAAGTGGCGATCAATGACGAATTTGCGCAATAGGTAACCGACTTGGACTTTATTAGGCATAGCTACAAACACAAGACGGCGCGAAACGCGGGCCAGCTCTTTCAGCAAGGCGGCGGCGTTAGGTAGATACCACAGCCCCGCCCATTCCCAGGCCAGGTCGAACCGGTTATCGGGGAAGGGGAGCTGCCCATAATTCTCGTGGTAAATCAGGTTGACCGGCAAGTCGAGGCGTTTCCAAATTTCGGCAATCCCTGCCAGCCGCTCCGAGTTTTTATCGACCAAAGTAACCTGACATCCTCGCTCGGCAAAACGCACAGAGTTGATGCCGCTGACTCCGGCCATGCCATAGAGAGGTGCCTCCAATACACTCTGAACGTGATACAGCTCGGCGATTTGGTCAAGGTAGTCATTTAGTACAAACCGCTCGTAGACAACCCCCAAGCCTTCATTCCAGTCGGTCAAATATTTCTTCCACGCGGGTTCGGCCACGTTAACCACTCAACTCTGCATTTTGAAGTATCAAATTTAGTGCCAAGAGTCGCCTTTTCATAATAAAACGTGAAACGCATTTCGAGAAGATAACCCACATCCTCACGTTTCACGCTTCACGCTTTAAGATTTAACGAATCATACAATAACATAACCCGGCTCGATAGGCAAAGAATTAAATGATCATCACCACGCCTAACACCACCAGCAAAAGTCCCATAACACCATCTCGGAAGGCTCGTTTCCATGCCTCTTCGGGTGCGATAGGCTGCCACCTAGTGCGGATACCCTCACGAACCAGAATTTCACGACTGAAGGCGGTTTTCAGCGCAATCAAAATCAGCCGTATTCCAAAAAGTATGACCAGCGCAGCCACAGCAAGCCCAACGAGTCTCATTTCTTATGCTCCGTGGCTAAGCAGCGGAGCCGTAAGGCTGCCGAGCGATAAGGGGTTGTCATACCGTTGTACCCTACTACCGTGCTGCCTGCTGCTTTGCCAATTACCACCAGGCTACTTGATTTTCTCCCATGCCGGACGGGTGTCGGCCGCCTCTGCCAGCACCCGTAGCTGCTCTCGCAGTTCGGCGATTTGGTCGCGAAGCATGGCTGCTTTTTCAAACTCAAGTTCTGCTGCGGCAGCCTTCATCTGCTTTTCCAACTGCTCAATTAGATATTCAAGTTCGTCCGGCGGCATCGTACCCGTTACGTTGTACACCGCTCGCTGCTCGGCTACCATCTTCTCCTGCTGTCGCTCTGCCCGCTCCGCATTAACTTGATCGGTCAAATCCTTGATCTGTTTGACGATGGACTGAGGCTCGATGCCGTGGACCTTGTTGTAGGCGATCTGTTTGGCCCGGCGGCGGTTGGTTTCATCAAGGGCATAGGCCATCGACGCAGTGGTATTGTTTGCATACATAATAACTTTGCCATTGACGTGGCGTGCCGCCCGGCCAATCGTCTGAATAAGGGCCTGTTTCGATCGCAAAAAACCTTCTTTGTCCGCATCCAGAATCGCGACGAGTGACACCTCTGGTAAGTCCAGGCCTTCGCGCAGTAAGTTAATTCCGACCACAACATCGTAAACACCCAGGCGTAAGTCGCGCAGTATCTCCACTCGTTCTATTGTTTGGATGTCGCTATGGAGATATTGTACCTTTATACCCAACTCCATCAGATAATCGGTCAGGTCTTCAGCCATTCGCTTGGTGAGCGTTGTGATTAAGACCCGCTCGCCGCGCATCACCCGCCGGTTCACCTCTCCGACCAGGTCATCAATTTGGCCCTTAATCGGCCGCACTTCCACTTCCGGATCAACGAGACCGGTCGGCCGGATAATTTGCTCGACCACCTGTTGGCTGTGCTCTAACTCGTAGGGGCCGGGGGTAGCGCTGGTATAGATAGCCTGGTGAATGTGGCCCGCCCACTCATTGAAATTTAGCGGCCTATTGTCAAGCGCGCTGGGCAAACGAAAGCCGAAATCGACCAGCACCTCCTTACGGCTGCGGTCCCCGGCATACATCCCTCGAATCTGGGGAATGCTCATATGGCTTTCGTCGACAACCATCAGAAAATCATCGGGATAATAATCGAGCAGGGTCCAGGGAGTGCTGCCCGCTTCGCGCCGGCTCAAAGGACGGCTGTAATTTTCGATACCCGAACAGTAACCAACCTCGCGCAGCATTTCCAAGTCGTAACGGGTCCGCTGCTCAAGACGCTGGGCTTCTAACAGTTTTCCTTCGGCCCGAAATTCGGCGAGCCGCTCTTCCAACTCCTGTTCGATGTCGATAATCGCTGCTTCAATTTTTTCCTGAAGCGTTATGAAATGTTTGGCTGGATAAATATCGAGACTGAGGTGACGGCTTAATACTTCACCCGTTAGCCCATCGATTTCTGTAATCCGATCGATTTCATCACCAAAAAACTCAACACGATAAACGTGCTCCCCGTAGGGGGGCATAACCTCCAGCGTGTCCCCGCGTACCCGGAAAGAGCCCGGCTTGAGGTCGAAGTCATTGCGGCTGTATTGAATGTCAACCAGGTGGCGCAGCACTTTATCCCGTTTGCGAAGATCGCCCTGGCGCAGATGGATGACAACCTGGCCGTAATCCTCCGGGCTGCCAAGGCCATAGATGGCGCTGACGCTGGCCACGATAATTACATCGCGGCGGGAGAAAAGCGATTGCGTTGCCGCCAGCCGAAGCCGGTCGATCTCTTCGTTAATTTGCGCATCCTTTTCAATGTAAGTATCGCTTTTAGCGATGTAGGCTTCGGGTTGGTAATAGTCGTAGTAACTAACAAAGTAGGACACGGCGTTGGCGGGAAAAAATTCTTTGAACTCACTATAAAGCTGGGCCGCCAAAGTTTTGTTGTGCGCCATCACCAGGGTCGGTTTTTGAACTTGCTCAATGACCTTGGCAATTGTGTAGGTCTTCCCAGTACCGGTTGCACCTAACAAAGTTTGGTGAACCAATTCGTTTTCAAGGCCTTCGACTAATTGTCTAATTGCCTCTGGCTGATCGCCCGTGGGGTGGTAATCTGAAACAACTTGAAATGCAGGCATTAATCCTCCATATATAATCAGCGGCACGTCACCCCTCGTTGTAGTTATGGTTTATCGATACAACGTCTTATGGCTGAGGGACTACCGCCGGCTGACGTTTCAGAACACAAGTTCCAACTATAAAGTATAATCGAGGATAGAGGGATCGGCAAAGTTAGAATGGAATGCTGCGGTGGGACAGAGGTGGCATTGACCTACATATTTAAACGAATTATAATGCATGCAGACCAGTTTTTATTTTGACCCAAGTTGCCACTGGCCAATATTGATATTAGACAGTCACTTATTAAAAAAACGGGAGCACGCCGGCCAAGTTTAACCCGGTGCTGTGACCGTTACCTCGCTCGTAGCAACTTGAGTTACCTCAAGGAAAATGACCGTTGGCACCGATTTTTATTCTCAGGGGCATTCCGCTCTTCGAAAATTTAGGTAATGATGAACTGAGGCTCATCGCCCGTCTGCTCACCAAAGAGAGTTATCCAAAGGGGGCTTGTGTTTTTAGAGAAGGCGATGCCGGTGATACGATGTATTTAGTTGAGTCTGGCCAGTTGTCGGTGATTGGGCCGGATTCCCAAACCATTGCCAA
>JBFGLD010000783.1:0-3869 GCA_041576335.1 Anaerolineae bacterium
AGGTGCTGTTACATGGGCAGGATATCAGCCAGGTCCCTCCCCATCGTCGTGATTTTGGCTTGATGTTCCAGGATTTCGCCCTGTTTCCTCACAAAAATGTGTTTGATAACGTCGCGTTTGGCTTGCGAATGAAAAGCAAGAAAGAATGGGGGCTTGGGAAGTCAGGAGAACCGGAGATTACAGAGCACGTGCGGCTGATGCTGGCCCTCGTGGGCTTGGAGGGCTTCGACCAACGCAGTGTCAACGACCTGTCAGGTGGGGAGGCGCAGCGGGTAGCCCTGGCGCGCAGCCTTGCGCCAAGCCCGTGCCTGTTGATGCTGGACGAACCGCTCGGATCGCTGGACCGAGCCCTGCGAGAGCGGTTAATGAATGAATTACGAGATATTTTGAAGGAGGTCGGAGTTACCGCGCTATATGTGACTCACGACCAGGCCGAGGCCTTTGCCATTGGCGACCGGGTGGTTGTCATGGACGCCGGTCGCATCGAACAGATCGGTCCTCCTGAGAACATTTACCACAACCCGGCTACATCGTTTGTCGCCGAATTCCTGGGCCTTACCAACCTGGCCGATGGCCGAATCGTTGCTCCCGGACAGGTGGCCTCGGCCTGGGGCTACCTGGCCGCCACGACGAACCGGCACCAACCCGGCGAGCATGTAAGTGTCTTGATCCGGCCCGAAGCCGGCCGGCTTTATTCGGCGAGATCAGCCGAGCCGGCCCCACCGGTCACGATAAATATCCTGCACGGAGAATTAACGAGCCGCTCATTCCGTGGCGGGCGCTATCGGGTAAATGTGCAGCCGGAAACAGGACCAGCCCTGACCTTCGAGTTAACCGTGGTGAATTCATTTTCGCTCTCACCCGGTGATCCGGTGACTTTAACTCTGGACCCGGCCCGCGTGGTGGTGTTACCGCTACGTAAAGAACGTTTCAACTTTATATAGTTTGGGTTCATCTCGGGGTTAGGGCAGAATTCGCTCCAGTCGGAAGGTGAGAGGTAGAAAGACCGTAACATACCCGTAAGGTCACCTGAGGCTAAAGCCATCAGGCTACAACAGGTGAAAGCCCGCTCATACAGGCTGGTTCAGCGGGCTTCAGCCTGCTTGCACGTGCTGTAGCGCGGCGGCTTCAGCCCCACGCGGTTGGCGACTGAAATTCGTCCCCAATTTGCAGCAGCCCTGCTACCTAACTTTGGATAGGTGATCTTCCGCGTGCCAAGTGCTATAATATATTCACGAAAGGTAACTATTCAGGTTATCCATTTAGGAGTGGCAGTCCTGCGCTATAAATGGCGATATCCCATCATTACAGGCGTTTTTGACAAACCAATCGCCCTGTTTTTCAAGGAGTGCCACTCCTGGCTGAATAGTCACCACGAAGGCTTATTAAAAAATATTTAGTACAGGGCTCACTGCCATGAAACCCAATCCCCTTGAAACAAGGGCATCGTCCGATCGCTTGGTTAGGCTGGCGGAAGCAGGTTATTTGAACGAAAAAACGCTGGAACGGGCGCTTAGCCTGGCGGGACACATTCCGGGCGGAGCAGCCTGGAAAAAATTTCTTGATTACGTTTTATTGATCCTGGGCGCCGGCTTTTTAATGAGCGGCATTTTCTTTTTCTTTGCCTACAACTGGGCTGACATGCATCGTTTCCTGAAGTTCGGCCTGATCGAGGTAGGCCTGCTGATTACGGTTGACCTGGCGTTTTACCTGGGTTTAGACGGATTGCCGGGAAAGGTCGCGCTCACCGCAGCCGCCCTGCTGGTAGGGGTGCTGCTGGCCGTATTTGGCCAAGCCTACCAAACAGGTGCCGACGCCTATGAGCTTTTTCTCAACTGGGCGGCGTTGATTGCCGTCTGGGTCGTCATCAGCGCCTATGCCCCTCTCTGGTTCGGCCTGCTTGTTCTGCTAAACATCACGGTGATTACTTATTGGAACCAGGTCTTAGGCGAAAGCAGCCCGGCCATGTTTGGCACTCTGGCCGTACTGAATGCCGTCTCACTGTTTGCCTGGGAGTATGCCCATCATCGCGGCCTGTCCTGGCTCCAAAGTCGATGGTTTCCGCGATTGGTTGCCCCGGCTGCTTTTATATTCTTAGTAATTCCAACCCTGGAGTTCATTTTTTCGCTGGGAGAAAGTCGGGATTTTGGTCCCTTTCTAATTTTGACGCCCTTTCTCTATCTAATATTCACCCTGTTGGTACTGTTTTTCTATACGAAAAGAGGTCAAGACCTATTTATGCTTACGATCGCATCACTTAGCATCATCGTGGTCGCGACCTCGAGTGTAGCCGAACTCTTCGATTTTGACTTTGACACGGGCGTGCCTTACCTCATTTTGAGCCTGGTAATTATCGGCCAAGCCGCCCTGGCTGTGAGTTGGCTCCGCAATATCGCTAAAGCCTGGGAGGCCGCCAATGTTTAATGTTCCGCCAACCCTACAACGTGTTATCGACCAATTAATTTCGGAAAAATATATTGTGGCCGAAGCCGAAACCACGATGGCCGGCGCCCTAACCGCTTCGGATACCGATATCGGCACGCCCTGGTATATCCGGGCGCTTGTCGGGCTCAGTGGCTGGTTTGCAGCGATTTTTTTCGTCGGATTTCTGTTCGTGACAGATATTGCCACGTCCGAAATCGGGGCCGTCATCACCGGGCTGATTTTCTGCGGCGTTGCGGTTGGGCTGAGACGAATGATCGCTCAATCGGTCTTCACGAGCCAAATGACACTCGCCTTGAGCCTGGCGGGACAAATATTGTTTATCTTCGGCATCGGGCAATTAACCGACAGTATCCCCCTGACCGCTGCCTTCACCATTATTCTCGAGGGTGTACTCATCGCCCTCTATCAGGATAAGCTGCACCGCTTTATCTCAGGCCTGGTCATCGCCGGCGCAGTTTTAGTATTGTTCGTGGAGCTAGATATCGAGACGATGATCCACATTTTTGTCATTATCTTGGCCATCGGCACGGTCCAGCTATGGATGCACGAGTCATTCCTTGCAACAACGCAAGCAGCACAACTTTATCGGCCGGTCGGCTATAGTATACCCGTCGCGATGTTTGGCATTCTTTGCATTTCGCTTACGAATGAGCTTGACATTTATCGATGGTGGATTTCAGGAATAGGTCTATTAGTTGTGCTTTTTTACCTGGAATATCTGCTTCTGTCTCATTACAAGTTGAGCTTACTGACGCACAAAGTGGCCTGGCTGTTTGGCGGAACAGTCCTCTTAATCATCCCGGCCTACCAAGCGCCGGGGATCGTGGCCGCCATTATCGTCCTCCTACTGGCTTTTCAGAGAGGCAATCGTTTATTGATGGGGCTCGCCGCCGCTTTTCTGGCACTCTTTTTGGTCGGCTATTACTACAGTTTGGAGATTGACCTGCTCACCAAGTCGGCTATCCTAATGGGCACGGGTCTGGTATGCTTGGCTCTCCGCTACATATTGGCCCGCAAGGTCGAACTGTTCGAGGTGACCTTATGAAACTGCGCTATGCAATTCTGTGGATTGTTGCTGTGGTAGCCTTAGGTTCAATCAATTATTCAATCGTCCAACGCGAGAACCTTATCGACCGCGGCGACACGATTTTTTTAGCCTTGGCTCCTTTTGATCCGCGTTCCCTCATTCAGGGCGACTACATGGCCTTGCGCTATGAAGTTGGGCGGCAGTTGGAAAACCGGGACGATTTGGCCCCTGATGGTTACTTGGTATTGAAACTCGACGAAAATAACATCGCCAGTTTGGCCCGCGTTTACGACGGGCAAACGCCGTTGGCCGCAGGTGAGCGATTACTCCGCTACAGGAAGCGAGGTCAAAACCTTCGACTGGGGGCTGAGTCTTTCTTTTTCCAGGAAGGCCAGGG
>JBFGLD010000784.1:0-3867 GCA_041576335.1 Anaerolineae bacterium
ACATAAGCCCGCATGCTAGAATTTCTCAGGCCCATTGTTATATTTGACACTTGGCTCTACATAATCTTGGGGCTGGTGGCAATTTTTTTTCTCAGACTCATGGTTCTGGCTCGAAAAGATAGAACACGTTCTATCTTTACCCTAGAACGTGAAATGGCCAACAGCCGCATGACCCGCGCTGTATTTGGCTTGTTGATAATTCTGGGCTTGATGATTGGCGTCTATTACTTGAGCCTGATTACGCCCACAATTGTACCGCCACCTCAGGATACGCCGACCCCGACCCCTATTCTCACTCTACCCGATACGCCCACACCGCCGCCGTTACTACCCACTCTAACGCCGACCCCGACCTCGCTGCCCGTTTCTACGCCGGCTGCTACCTTTATCGAAGATACACCGGAGCCGCCTCCCCAGGTGTCATCAGCGGCAGGACAGCCACCAAATTGCCCACATCCCGGAAGTATCATCAATCAACCAGGAAATGGAGCCCGGATCGCTGGTATAATTCAGGTTAGCGGCGTGGCTGCAATTGATAATTTTGAATACTACAAATTTGAATTACGCGTCCCTGGCAGCGAAGAGTGGAGTTTTGTGCAGCGCTTCGACAACCCCGTGTCCGGCGGCGTTCTTGGCTCGTGGAATTCGGACACGGTCCCGCCGGGAGAGTATGAGTTTCGGTTAGTCGTTGTTGACAAAATTGGTAACTTCCCTCAACCTTGCGTTGTCCGATTAATTGTCCAATAAGGAAAGTTCATTGCACCACCGGTCCACGAAAAATATGCTGGTGACTCGGCCCAGGCTGCGAGTATTAATTGCCCGGCGGCCAGACTATTCGGATAAAAATGGTCAAATCCGCTTATTCTGCCGTTCCGGGCCGGCACGTCGCCAACAGATCTTTTGTGACCTATTGCCCCATCGGGGAGATGACAGAACAGAACAACCGTGCTATAATGGGCACGCTATCCGGGCGGGAGAAATATGTCTGACTATCCAGAAGTCGTTTATTGGTTGACCCTGATCAACGAGAGTAATCTAAAACTGAATATCGTCAAGCCGGTTATCCAACGCTGGTGTATCGTCGAGCAGCAGCCCTTAAGCCGTCTGTTTGATTTATCACCTCTGGAATGGTCTACGACGTTTGGCCTGACCGATAATGACGCCGAGAAAGCCGCGAGCGCTCGCGATCAACTGGCCCAGCAGGCCGCCGCGCTGGCGCGTTGGCAATCCAGGGGATTGGAGCCGCTCATCCGCACCGATCCGCGCTACCCAACCAGGTTAGCCCAAACTCTTCCTGCCGCCAAACAACCGCTGCTGCTCTGGGTGCAGGGTCTGCCGGAGTTGCTGAACGAGTCCGCAGTGGCCATGTTAGGCCGGGAAGCACCAGACGATACGACAGCTCGTTTTCTTGACGAGCTTATGAAATCCTTGGTTAGCGAAGATATAAGTTTGGTTAGCGGTTACGGGCGTGGCCTCGATCGGATGAGCTTTGAGATGATGCTTAACACAGCAGGCGGGCGGGCTGTAGTTCTGCTGCCGATGGGGCTAAATGCGTTTACTAAAACTACCGGCAAGCTGGAGACCGCCGTCAAGACCAAGCCTATTGCTTTGGCCAGCCCTTTTGGCCCGGATACGCCATATGAAGAAAAATTCGCCGAAGCCCGCAATTTATTGATTGACCATCTGGCCCTGGCTCTTCTTGTGCTCGATACCGACGACGACGCCATCGTCCGCGCCGGCGCGGCGCTCGATCGAGGCGTTCCGGTTTTTGTCAGCTTAACCGATACAGCCAGCAATCGTGCCCTGATCGACCAGGGTGCATTACTCCTGACCGACCCCGGTGAAGTGGTCGAAATGGTTCAGCAGGCTGTTATCGACGCTGTCTTACAAGAAAGTTCTACGGAAGAAGAACAAGCAGAATCCGCGGTAAAAGAATTTAGCCCGCCGGTGATGCCCCCGGAAACCGATCCCGGCGATGATTATGGGCTCCGCTCTGAAGAGTTGGACCCAATTGACAGCGACGAAGCGCTGGAAATCTTGTCGATGGGGGGAGAGATTCCGGAAGTTTTACGTCAACGACTAAACAAAGCCGCTAACCAACAGGACGAATAGGAACTACGCGGGCGGGTCAAACCAGTAGGCCAGATATTGCCACTTCCCCCAGGGAGCGTAAAGAGCCTGAAGCTGCGCGTCGGCAACGGGTTCCCCCTGAAAATATTTCTTAGAGGCGAAGGCTCGTAACTCCGAGTCGATGGCCAGGTATTCATACCGTCCCAGCAGCATCAAGATTGTAGCTGCCGCATAGGACCCCACCCCCTTTAATTGACGTATTTCACGAAATAATACGTCGCTGGGCTTCTCAGAGTTCTCAATAGCCTGCAGATCGAGCCGGCCCTCAACGATCGTGCTGGCTAATTCCCAGACATATTCACTTCGATAACCTAGTCCCGTCTCATTTTTCAAAAAACCTGGCCCGGCGCTTGCGATAGCCTGGGGCGTTGGAAACGCCCGCCAGGTCGCATGCTCCGGAAAGGAATCGCCCAGTTTGGCGACAAGTCGATCCACCATCCGAATAGTACCTGACCAACTAATATTCGTTGTACAGAGCGTATAAACAATATCCTCAAATAGTGTGGGGCAGCGCAATAGTCTGCCCCCGCCCGGGGCAAGCTTCAAATTCCAACCATCAAAATCTTGGCATAATCCGTAAAATTCGCTCAGATCTTCGTCAAGGCGCAGCATACGACGCGCCCCCTGCCGAATTTCCACTTCCTCAGAGGCGCCTAGGGGCGCGCCACTCTCCACTGTTATGTGGACACACGCCACGTGTTCATCGTTACCGGCTCGCATTTTCAGGCGAACCACCTGTCCTCCGCGTAACCGCTGGATACGGCAGAGTTCTCGGCCTGCCTCGGTCCACTGGAAAGGCCGGAGCGCAACCCAACCGTGCGACCGGGCGGTCAACTCGAAATCAAAAGTGGAAGAAACATGTTCTTGGAAGACGATCGAGAACATAGGGCAGCTCATGCTTGAAAGTGAGGCAAGGCTTTGGGGGGTATATCCTTAAGCAAAGGATTGGCCGCATCTCGGCCGGAAATTAACGGGGACGCTACGCCCCAGGGTACGGCAAGCGCCGGATCGTCCCAGGCCACGCCAAACTCATCGGCGCCGTTATAGTAGTTGTCAACCACATAAACCAGGGTCGCATTTGTTAACGCCACAAACCCATGCGCCACGCCCACCGGCACAAATAAGCCCAGTTGGTTGTCTTCGCCCATATCGATGGTCTGAGCCGTGCCAAATGTTGGCGAGTCAGGACGAATATCACATAATCCGGCCCTGATTCTACCTGCGGCTACGTACCAGTAGTCAACCTGATGAAAGTGATAGTGCAATCCCCGCAGCACGTTTGCTTTGGAGTCGGAACGATTAGTTTGGATTATTTCCCAACTGCGGTGGGGAAACCACTCCTTACGAAATGTCTCACAAAAGCGACCTCGTTCATCAGAGATAGATTTTAGATGTACAATCTGAACTCCATTGATGAGGGTCGACTCTTGAATTTCGGACATTTGATTCTCCTCGGCCAGGCATTTAGTATTGGCGATCACTATTTAATTTATTTTTCTGTACGTTGCCAATTGGAGTTTAGGCATAGGCCATTTTGACTTCGTCAGCAATGATCCCAAAGGCTTCATCCACAACAGATTTTTTTTCTTGGGAGTAATTGATCCTGAGGCATTCGTACCGATGAGACCAGCTCTCGTCATCCAAGCCCGGGAAGAAATAGTGCCCCGGTACAACCAAAACGCCTCTCGCCTTGAGCCGTTCGTACAGGTCTTGGCTACTAATCGGCAAATCTTTACA
>JBFGLD010000785.1:0-3861 GCA_041576335.1 Anaerolineae bacterium
CCATCATAATGGCGATTTATGAGATTCTGATAAGGCGTATGAATTCACTTCGCTTTTTATTCGGGATGAAACTGGCTTAATCAAAGAGATAGTTTGTGGGAATTTGTTTGTCCCGTTTGGGTTTGGGCTTGCTGTTTCTGGGTGGTTTGATGGCGACGAACACGCCGGAGATTAACCATTAAGGCCGACCCAAGCAAAAAGGAGCGTAAAATGAAAAATAATAAATACTTACCCGTTGTATGGTTTGTTCTTGGCTTTGGCCTATTCATGTCAACACGAGCCAGCAATTTCATCCCTCACTGGGATCCAGCGATTATCATCGCGCCAGTTTTCGTTTTGGCCTTTGCCAGATCGCTATCAACAAAAAAGGGAATTCTGCTCACCTTGTTAGGCTTCTTGTTGAGCTTTAACATTGCCCTTTGGGGATTGTTCGATATGGGTGATGAAATCGCTACTATGCTCTTTAGTCTAGCAAGAAGTTCAGCTATAGCACTGCTATATTCAATACCCTATATTGCCGATAGGCTAATTTATCCAAAACTCAAAGGGTACAGGATGTTGTCTACTTTATCGTTCCCCATCGCGACCACAGCTGTATTCTTCCTGATTTCCTTAGAAGGCCCCCTCGATGGCGATATGATCATCGCCGTATATGGGTATGGAAATCTGGTCTTCAAACAGCTCGCCTCGATCGCGGGATTATTTGGATTTGTATTCGTCTTTTCCTGGTTTGCCTCAGTCGTGAATTTTGTCTGGGAAAAAGATTTCAATTGGGGACAAATCAAAACCGTCACCCTAACATTCGCTTTTACCTTGCTGGCAATTTTCCTGTTTGGCGCTGTAAAAACCTCTGCGCTGATGACTCCTGAATCCGATACTGTGAAAGTTGCGGCGATCTTCCTGCTTCCTGAAGCGGGAATGGGCTTCGATCCGGACGGGCTTTTCAGCAAGGAACTTTCTCATTATGAAAAAGCAATGTCGCAAATTGAAGCTCGCACCGAAGAGGCCGCCGCGAACGGCGCCAAAATTGTGGCATTTCAGGAAACGGCAATCAAGGTCAACGAGAAAGACGAAACCAAACTGATTGAAGACCTTACGACCATCGCCGTAGAAAATGATGTGTACTTCAGTATTGGTTACAGCGTTTTTCCAAATGATGGAAAAGGTTGGAATATGGCCGTCCTGATTAGTAATCAGGGAGAATTGAAAGTCGATTACAGGAAACGATATCTGTTTGGCATGGGTGACCTTGGCGAAACGCTGATCTACAATAAAGGTCCCGAGATCATTCAATCGGCAGATACACCCTACGGCAGAGTCGCCGTCTCCATCTGTAGAGACATGTCCTTCCCTCCATATGCCAGACAGGCAGGAGAACAGGGGGTGGATATTATGCTTGATCCTTCTTACGATGTGCCCAAGAGCAATGGACCGGCGTACTCCTTGAGAACGATAGAAAATGGTTTTTCTATGGTTCGACCGGTGTACAACGGATATTCGTATGCGATGGATCATAATGGAAAATTATTAGCCGGTATGGATTCCGATAACACAGCTACCGGCATTATGTACGCAGATGTTCCGGCCAGGGGAGTCAAGACAATCTACGCCACTGTTGGAGACCTGTTAGGATGGCTTTGTGTCGTTGGGTTCCTGGGGCTAATTCTTCTTTCAATCGTCCTCACCGTTAAAAAGAAGAGGAAAATGGCGGTAAATCATGTCGCAGGATTACCGTCTACCTGATTGAAATAATCCTTATCAGAGCAACCTTGGAGGAAACTTATGAAAGCAATGGTATACACAGAATACGGACCACCGGATGTGCTTCAGCTCAAAGAGGTAGAAAAACCTACGGCCAAAGAGGATGAAGTATTGGTAAAGATTCAGGCGGTTTCTGTCAATCCCTTTGAATGGCATCACCTGAGAGGTACGCCGTTTCCACTCCGCTTATCATCCGGGCTGCTCAAACCAAAACACAAGATACTCGGACTTGATATAGCAGGGCGGGTTGAAGCGGTTGGCAGCAGCGTAAAGCAGTTTCGGCCAGGTGATGAGGTATTCGGGACAAGCGATTTTGGCGCTTTTGCCGAGTATGTATCTGCTCGTGAAGCCGCGTTGGTGTTGAAACCGGCCAATATATCGTTCGAGGAAGCAGCGGCCGCCCCTGTAGTGGCCTTCAGCGCTCTGCAGGGTCTTCGCGACAAAGGACAGATTCAGCCAGGGCAAAAGGTTTTGATTAATGGCGCGTCTGGTGGGGTGGGCACCTTTGCCGTGCAGATTGCTAAATCGTTTGGGGCTGAGGTGACCGGCGTGTGCAGCACCAGGAACTTGGATATGGTGCGCTCGATTGGGGCAGACCAGGTCATTGATTACACTGAGGAAGATTTCACCCAAAATGGAGAGCGTTATGACCTGATTATTGATAATGTTGGCAATCGTTCGGTTTCAGATCTTAAGCGGGCCTTGAGTCCCCAGGGAATTTGTGTCATCATCGGATATACTTCCCCGGCTCTTCTGCTCCAGCATATGCTCCTGGGAGCATTGATTTCAATGACCGGGAGCAAGAAAATCGGTCTCATGGGGGAGGCGAAACCAAAAAAAAAGATCTGGTCTTTATAGCAGAGCTTCTTGAGGCCGGCAAAGTGGTGCCTGTTATCGATAGACGCTATCCCTTAGGTGAGACTGCTGAAGCTATGCGGTATCTTGAAGAAGGACACGCCCGAGGAAAAGTTATCATTACTGTGAAGCACAACAATGGAGCCTAACATAGATGAAAAGGTTTTTACAGATTATCAAATGGGTAGCGTATATTTTAATGGGACTTTTGATGCTTGTTTTTATTGGCCTACAAGCGTACAGAACCTATTTGAGAAATTCGACTAAGATTGAAACCCCTAATGGCATTAGTTCATTAGAAGAGATTACGCTGGGCGGTGTAAAACAATGGATATTTATCAGAGGTACAGATCAAACAAATCCGGTTTTAATATTCTTGCATGGCGGTCCCGGTGAACCGGTAATGGGTATGTCAAGCTCGCGTCATTTAGATGCTGAATTGATTAAACATTTCACCGTCGTTCATTGGGATCAACGAGGAGCAGGCAAATCATATCACAGCGATATTCCGGTTAATTCAATGACTTTTGATAGATGGGTTGAAGACTGTAACGAGTTAATTGACCATTTACGAAATAGATTTAACACGCAAAAAGTCTTTCTTGTTGGGCACTCGGGGGGAACGTTGCTTGGCATCAAAGTGGCTCATAAATATCCGGAAAAAATTCATGCTTATGTCGGCGTGGCCCAAATTATCAACAACTATGAACAACAAAAAATATCTTATGATTTTGTAGTTGAAGAAGCTGAAAAATCCGGAGATGCGAAAATACAAAATGCCATAAAAGCAATAGGCCCACCACCGTACGATACACCGGAAAAGGAACACGAAAAAGCCAGGCATATCATTCGATATGGAGGATTTATACATGATAATCCGATAAAGCAAATGGCGTTTATTATGTTATGCTATTTGACCTCACCTGAATATTCATTAGTAGAAGCACTCTACACTATGAGTGGGAAGGGGTTGAATTTTACGATGGATGCCAGGTATGAGGAAATAAAAAACGTCAATTTTACAGAAGAAATTCAATCCATAAAAGTCCCCATTTACTTCTTTGGAGGTAAATACGATATGATCGCTCCCACAGTTCAAGCTAAAAATTTTTATGACAGCTTAGATGCTACGAAAGGTAAAAACCTTGTCATTTTCGATAAGTCAGCCCACTTACCCATAATAGAAGAAAAAAAGAAGTATCAGGAATTATTGGTATACGTTGTTTTGAAAGAAAGTCAGCTCCA
>JBFGLD010000786.1:0-3861 GCA_041576335.1 Anaerolineae bacterium
ACTTCATGATTATAGAGCGTCTTGGAAAAGGATCGATCATGGCCGTCCTGGCCAAGAAAGTGTAGCAAGGATTATGGGCTATCACGATGGGTTCGAGAGCCGCAGGCTGCGTTTCGCCCGCAAGGAACAGTCAACTCACCATGAAACCTAAGCTTAAAATGCTAGAGATTCGGTTCGCAGCCGATCAATCCTCGGTCCAAAATGCTTACGAGCATATATATGATACCACGGCAATTCGACATTTGGACTCTTTTTACCGTTGGATTCTGCATCTCGTACAGCCTGAGACAGGCAGCCGGCTGCTTGACGTAGCTTGCGGGCAGGGTGTTATCCCACATATGGCGGCCGAGCGTGGGGTAGAGGCCTACGGGTTCGACCTTTCATTTCGGGCCATCCGCGAGGGGCATCAATCCAGGGCAAAACTGTTCGTGGCCAACGGAGAACATTTGCCTTATCCGGATGAATCATTTGATTACATAACTAATATTGGCAGCCTTGAGCATTATGTAGATCCGGAAGCCGGCGCGCGGGAAATGACCCGAGTATTAGCGCCAGACGGCCTCGCCTGTATCCTATTGCCAAACACCTTTAGTCTCAGTAACATGCTGTACGCCTGGCATAATGGGCGCACCACTTACGATAATCAGCCGATACAAAGATATGCCACCCAATTGGAATGGCGCGACTTGCTGGAGGCAAATGGATTACCCGTGGTTAAGACGGTCAAATTTGAACGGGTTTGGCCAACCTCATTGGCAGATGCTGCCTGGTATGTGCGGCGGCCAAAAAATGTGGCCTGGCTGCTGCTGACCCCGTTTTTACCCCTGAATTTATCCAATTCGTTTGTTTACCTTTGCCAGCGGTAAGTACAAGATTACAAGCGGGAATTTTACCTTGACACCTCTATTGAAACGAGTTCCTCCAAAAGTGCAGTCACAGATTGGCAAATTATGGCCTAAACTCGCCCTTTGGAGCCAGAATCAAGCTATACGCAAGTTTTTCGTATTAGGGCTGACTTTAGTTATTCTGGCCGGGCTCGGCGCTATGATATATAACAGTCGCGAGCTGCTGCTCTCGTATGAATGGCGTATCCGGCCCTTGCCGCTGATTGCATCCTTTTTAATATACACCGTGGCCCTCGCCCTGGCGGCGTTGGCCTGGGGCTTGATTATGAATCAAATTGCCGGCGAAAGCAGCTGGATCGGACACCTTCGTATTTACTACGTGACCAATTTGACTAAGAGATTACCCGGCGTGTTGTGGTACGTATTAGGTCGAACCGTAATGTACGACCAGGTCGGGGTCAGCAAAACACTCGTCTCTGTTGGGAGCGGTCTTGAGTTTATTTTGCTCATTGTATCCGGCATTATGGTTAGTTTACTGAGCTGGCCTCTGTTACCTGCCCTCGATTTAGGTAAACCTTGGTGGCTCTTACTGGGGTTAATTGGCGGGTTAATTGTTGTTCACCCCACGGTCATTAACTTCATCCTGCATAAATTAAGAATTAGGTCAGACACTTTCCGCGCGTTGCGATATCGAAGCATTATGGCTTGGCTCTTTATTTATTTCGTTATTTGGCTGATGGGCGGGATCATCCTTTTCAGCGTGATCGCAACCATCTACCCTATCTCATTGACCCTGCTGCCCGGGGTTATTGGGGCCTGGGGTTTATCGGGGATCATCGCCATGTTAGGCACCTTTAGTCCCAGCGGATTTGGTCTACGGGAAATTTCGTTAAGTTTATTGCTCGCCCTGCTTATACCTTCTGGGGTGGCCGTCATTGCTGCCATCCTCATCAGGATACTGCTTACCCTTTATGAAGCCGGGTGGGCTCTGATCGCCAACCAAGCCTGGACCTGGCATCTGGCCAGAACAGCACCTTAAAATCCAATTATTATGTCAAAAATAGGCCTAATACCTCCAAAGGATTATTGCTTATCAGTCTTGTCTGTAGTACAGTGGCGGTGAAGTCACTATTATCTCAGAAGATTAAGGCAAAGCTCAAACCGGTTTCAAATCTTGTTGTGTTATACTGAAATCCGGAATCGGCAAGGACAAGACGGCACTATTCTGCTCAACCTGTCCAAAAAAGCTGGAAGATAAGCCTCAACCAACGACTCAAACGAATATTTGCAGGGGTCAGGAGGTGAAATATTAGAATAACCCTAAAGGATTATTGATCCCCACGGATTTATAGCATAGAATTAGCGAAGTTTATGCCAGTTTATTACAGAGAAATTTTTGTTAACTGAAGGGAGTTACAGTTTATGATGAGAAAATTGTTTATCGTCACCACGTTGTTAGTTATTTTGCTCTTTGGGTTGAGCACGTCTTTTGCACTGGCCCAACCTTCAAGCTACACCTCTTGTTTTCAGTTGCAGAACCTTGAAAGCACTACGGCCAGTGTAACGATTCAGTACTACGCCCAGGGCAACGGTACGCCCGTGGCTTCACCCTCAGACACGATCAACGGTAACAGTTCAAAAACGTACTGTCCGCTGTCAGCCGTGAGCAGTGGCTTCAACGGCTCTGTGGTGGTGCAGTCAACTACACCCCTGGCCGCAATTACTAACGTCAGTGGAAACTCGAGCTTTGGGACGTATAACGCCAGCTATTCCGGTTTTACCGGGGGTTCCAGCCAGGCCTTTCTGCCGCTTTTGTTCAAGGGCAACTTCGGCTACAACACCTTCTTTAACGTTCAAAACGTCGACAGCTCAAAGACTGCCACGGTTAGTGTAGCCTACAGCGACGGCACATCTGCCGGGCCGGTTAATATCGGTCCAGGCCAGTCTTTTACCTTTGATCAGGCCAAAGAGACTCACAGCCAAGCCGTCTTTGCCGGTACGGTTACCAGCACCGGTGGCAGTCCGGCTAACATCGTCGCCACGGTATTAGAAGTTGGCCCCAACAACCAGCCGATGAACTTTGCCTACAATGGGTTTACCTCCACTTCAAACAAAACCCCGGTTATGCCCCTGGTCCAGGCTAATAACTTCGGCTTCACCTCAGGTATACAAATTCAAAATACGTCAGGCAGCGCGACATCGGTTACGGTCACGTATAGTCCTAGCACCAGCGGGACGGCGTGTACCCAAACCAAATCAATTCCGGGCAACAGCTCGGAGACGTTTGCCTTGACCGCTTGGGCCTCTAATGATGCCAATAGCGACAATAACTG
The DNA here is from genome assembly GCA_041576335.1 of Anaerolineae bacterium. Lineage (GTDB taxonomy): Bacteria > Chloroflexota > Anaerolineae > 4572-78 > J111 > JANQQF01. The sequence goes on from JBFGLD010000786.1 coordinate 3,179, forward strand.
CACTAACGGTCAAACATTTGTCGGCTCGGCCCGGGTGACGACCAACTCCGGCAATGCGGGTCTAAATGCTATCGTCAACCAGCACAATTTCAGCACAAACAAAGGTGCCTCCTATGGCGCATTTGATCCCAGCGCCGGCAGCAAAACCGTGGTCATGCCGCTGATTATGGACCGCAACTTCGGCTACTTCACCGGCTTTAACATTCAGAATGTGGGCAGCAGCGCGACGAGCGTGAACTGCACTTTCTCCGGCACCGGTGTCACGGCCGCGACGTCCAGTCCGCTCCAACCGGGGCAAGCGTTTACGGCAGTACAATTGAACCAGATTAGCAACGGTTATGTCGGATCGGCGACCTGCACGGCCACTGGCGGTGACGAAAAAATCATCGGTATCGTCAACGAGCTGTTAAATGCCGGTACCCAAGACACCTTCCTGGTTTATGAAGCCTCAAACAAATAAACGCGTCTAGCCAAATCTTTATACAAAATAAGGGGCGATCTTCCTATCGATCGCCCCTTATTTTGTGCATGGCTAAGCTTTTGCCCAATATAAACGTTGGAGTTATCATATCCCCAAGGCGCATTTATGGGGTTTTCGCGGTTTAAGGTTTGGGGCGATCTGGTCCGGGGGAGGCTTTAGAAAAGCCGGCATAGAAGGTCGCATTTTCGGCAAGATACCAGGC
>JBFGLD010000787.1:0-3856 GCA_041576335.1 Anaerolineae bacterium
GGGACGCAACCGCTAAACGAGGCAAAGTATGAACTCATCTTTGCCCAGGGGCCAATCAAAATTCATAGGAACAAGGGCGCATTGCCCAGAGCTTACATGGTTTATACTGCAGAGGTCATAGAACACGATCAGACGGCGCTACAGGTGTTGACAAGCGGTCAATTTGATTTCGAGCATAAGGTAATTCTAAAAAACAATCTGTCAAACGATGAAATGATGGTCATCGATGATGCTTCGGAAAAGGACCAAGCGTTCAGCGTTGAGTTTAAAGCGTATGAAAACGACCAAGTGATCCTAGTCGTAGATACCAAAACAGCTGGTATTCTCGTCATGAGTGAGGTGTACACCCCGGGTTGGCAGGTAGAAGTGGATGCAAAAAAAACGCAGCTGAACCAGGCCAATCACGCCTTTCGAGCCGTCTTTGTGCCGCAAGGCAGGCATACGGTAACGTTTACCTACAAACCGCTGTCGTTCCTGGTGGGAAGCCTCTTGTCCGGGCTGGGGTTGGCTACCTTGGTCGTAGGTCTTCCGCTGTGCTACAAATATTCGGCGGTTTCACCCGGAGCGAATACGGAGATGTAGCCAGGGCTAGCTTATCTAACTCAGTATTATCATGCCGATGGGTAAGATTTGTGAAGTTACCGTTTCATTATAATCCGCGCTTCAGTTATAGGGGTAAGGAAACAACTGGCGAGACGGTTTGGAGGCGATCTAAACCTTAATTAGTTGTCGTTGGTTTGATTAAATCTTAGGTCAGTCAGGCAGGCAGCGATTACATCGTGTAATTTCGTCTATAGCCGAAAATGAACCCATGCACATTTCCACGATTCTTGGCATCAATAAAATTAATAAACGGGTGCAGCCGTATCAAATTTGGGGGCTAACTCTAATCATTTTGGTTGGGGTTGCTGCGATCTTTTTTCTTTTCCACCAGAAGCTTCAGAACGACCAAGTTGAAATCGCACAACCTGATGGGTCGTTCGTTTTTGAAGCAGACCTTTCCGCGCTGCCCACTTTTGGTCAAACTTTTGTACCGCGGCAGGCCGGTTTGCGAGGCATATACCTACCGCTCAATGTCGTACCGGGCAACCACGATGAGGCAGCGCTGACTTTACACCTGCGCACCAACCCGCAAGGGGACAATGACATTCGCACTGCCACGCTGCCTCTGGCAGCATTGGTGGGGCTGAACCTGGCTCGGTTTTCTTTTGAACCATTACCGGACTCTTTTAATACGCGCTACTATTTCTTTTTAGAACCAACGCTGGATCCGGGCGATGAAGCTGAGATAGAACTGCGCTACAGTGGTCCAACGGCTTACACGAATGGAGCACTCTACCTTGATGGCGAACCGCAGGAATATCAAGCCAACTTTTTTCTGGCCTATGATCGCACCTTGATGCTGCTCGACTGGGGCAGGTGGCTCGTAAAAAATGGGCTCAACATGCTGGCTATCGCTCTTTTGGCGACACTACCCGGAGCCGCTTTGCTGGTGTGGTTGTGGCCGCGAAGTCTATCGGATGTTCTCAACGAGAAGGATCGTCTCAACCCCATTGAATGGCTAGCCTTAGCAGCAGGGTTGAGTGTCGCAATTTATCCCGTCCTATTGCTGTTGGCCGGCCTTCTTGGGGTCAGGCTGGGGAGCAGCACCATCGTGGCTTTTTTGATAGTGAACGGGCTGACCCTCATCGCGGGAATCCGTTATCATCGGCCAAACCAGGCTGACTTGTTGCCGGCGTTAACTCAAAAACTTTTCTCACCGCCAATCCTGCTTTTTTGGTTAATCCTCGTCCTATCTGCAGCCGTTCGCATCGCGGTGGTAAGGGGGCAGGCTGTGCCGTTATGGCAAGACTCCTACCATCACACGATGATCAGCCAACTCATCATTAATAATGGAGGTCTGTTCAACGCTTGGGCACCCTATGCGCCCATTGAGAGCTTTTCGTACCACTTTGGCTTTCATACTTTCGTCGCGGCTTATCATTGGCTAACCGGAAATAATACTTTTCAGGCCGTGCTGGCGACCGGCCAACTACTGAACCTTCTAACCGTGCTCGTGGCCTTTCTTTTGGGCCGTCGGTTTGGCGGTAGCGCCTGGGCCGGTGCCTTTGCCGCCTTGATTACCGGCTTGCTGTCGGAGTACCCGATGTTCTACGTTAATTGGGGCCGTTACACTCAACTCGCCGGTCAGGTTATTCTGCCCGTGGCTATGGTTTTGACCTGGCTGGCGCTAAAGACGCCAAAACCCAACTACAGGCTGCTTGGACTGACTGCTCTCAGCGTCGCCAGTTTGGCTTTAACCCATTACCGGGTCGTATTTTTCTACCCCGCTTTTGTGGTCCCTCTAATTGGGCTTAGGTGGTTACAGGCGGATTGGCAGTGGCGTCAGTTGGGGGGCTATGGCTGGCGCCTGGCCGTCATTGGGCTTGGCAGCCTGCTCCTGGTAGCCCCTTGGCTATGGCGCCTGGTAAACGGTCGATTGTGGCGGATCGGTATCAGCCTATCAGCAGGCGCTGCTAATAACAAATATATTGATGAGGTCATCAATGCGGCGCCGAATCTCTTCGACTATGTTTTGCCTGCGTTTGTTATTTTAGGGATAATTGGTATGCTGTGGGGCAGTTGGCAAAAACGGGAAGGAATCGTCGTGACAAGCGGCTGGGGGCTGATGTTGTTCATCTTAGCGAGACCCCATATGCTAAACCTGCCAGGAACGGGACTGATCACCAATTTTGCTGTTTCAATCGCGGCCTATTTGCCTATTTCAATCTTGGCCGGCTATGCTCTCGCTGAAACGGCCAAGAAGGTTAGCGACACCCTGATGATGGCTGGTTGGACGATCGTACTGTTAGCTGTAGGGGCCGGCTTGATGGGCGCACAGGCACGTATCTCGTCATTCGAACCACGCAACGCGATGGTCACCAATCCAGATCTAGCCGCTATGGCCTGGATTCGAGAGAATACGCCGCCTGACGCCGTGTTTTGGGGGAATACCCGGCTGGCTTACGGCGATAGCGCCGTAGTGGGAACAGATGCGGCCTGGTGGATACCGCTTTTGGCCGGACGAAAGAATCTTGTTTTGCCAATGATTTATGGCACCGAAATCAACAGGCCCGTCGATTATCCGCGGCAAATACTTGAATTATCTCGCCACATTCAGCGCCACGCGTTGGACTCCTTAGAAGGTTGGCAGACGCTGCGGCAAGCTGGCGTAACGCATATTTATGTCGGCCAACGTCGGGGCGAAGTCTGGCAGGGTGCTGAGCAGCCGCTTAAACCAGACACGCTGGCGAATAGCCCCTACTATCAGCAGCTTTACCAAGAGGATCAAGTTCGGATTTTCTTAGTTAAGCCATCACCCTAGCACTGCAATAAGATCAAACAATGGCCAACTCTCAACCGTTTCGTGTCTGCTATTTTGGCACCTACCGGGCTAATTACGCCCGAAATCAAATTATGATTGCCGGTTTGCGCGCCGCCGGGGTGACCGTCATAGAATGTCACATGCCGTTATGGAAGGGTGTCGAGGATCGGGTCCGCATTACCCAAGGGGGTTGGGCCAGTCTTTCATTTGCGAGTCGGATCTTATCAACCTATACCCAGTTACTGCTCAAGTATTTCAGGCTTAAGGCTGATTATGACGTCATGGTATTGGGATATCCCGGGCAAATTGATGTTTTTTTGGCCCGCTTGTTGACCAGACTCAAGGGAAAACCCCTGGTCATTGATATTCTTATGTCCGTCTACCTGGTCGCTGTAGAGCGGAACTTACTTGAGTCTCGGCCTATTACGCGCAGAGTTATTCGCTTTTTGGAGGGAGTAGGCGGCTATTTGCCGGATTTACTAATTTTTAATA
>JBFGLD010000788.1:0-3854 GCA_041576335.1 Anaerolineae bacterium
GAGACGTGGCGGTCACCCCAGCTGGAGTGGATCCAGAGCACCCTGCGCTTGATGGCAGCCGAAGCCAGGGAACTGCGGCCTGGTGGCGAGACGATCATCACCCGTCTGGCCGACATCCTGGTCATCCAGGCCATCCGGTCATGGATGGCAGAGGACCCCGTTGCCCAAACGGGGTGGCTCGGCGCTCTACAGGATAAGCACATTGGCCGGGCCATCTTGCTTATTCAGCGTGATCCGGCCCGAGCCTGGACCGTGGCCTCGCTGGCGGCTGAAGTCGCCATGTCGCGCTCGGCCTTTGCCGCCCGCTTTAAGGAGCTGGTGGGCGAGTCGCCGATGCACTACGTAGCCCGCTGGAAAATGAATGTGGCCTTGACCTGGCTGAAGGAAGAAGATGCCCCCCTTGGCGAGCTAGCTGATCGGGTAGGTTACCAATCGGAAGCCGCCTTCAGCCGCGCCTTCAAGCGCTTCATTGGTGTCTCGCCGGGGACAGCCCGGCGGCAGGGTTACCTGGCCAATAGCAGTTTTGCCGCTCCAAAGATGGATCGCTAGATATGCTTGAGTTGGGTCATGATATCCGCCATATCCCAGCGGTGGATAGTTTACCCGTGAGATTTAGAATTATTTGAGCCTAAATCTTCAGAATTAAATGAGCGCTTGGGAGGATGTTGGAGAGATAGCCAGGCCCCAGATGAGAGGCTATTTCTGCCGTTTCTTCAGGCAAGTATAGAGGGTGGGCTTAGATATTAGGATAGCGGCGTGATTCTTTCGTAAATTTCGGTAGGGTGTCCTAAGATAACCCAATTCAGTCCACAAATTAGCACAGAATGAGCTGATTTACGGTAGATTATCTTGATACATTGCGACTTATGAAAACGCTCCTTATCTTACAGCACCTATTGACCGCTAAAGATTAGCATCCAATCAAGCTCACCTTAGAAAAATGGCGCATATATTGACCAAAGGGGCTCTATTCATCTCAATTATCCCCCTATTTGCTCTTTTCTACCGATATTAGCGTACGATTGTCGCCGCTACCCTTACCGCACCATACCCCATCTGCCACATATTGGGATGTTATCTGGTTGAAACGGGGGGTAGGGCCGGGTGTCGAAGTATCCGAACAGGACAACGGTTCCTGGACCCAGTACCTGCGGTAAAGTTTCGCCTCAATCCAAAAGGGGCTATAATAACGGTACGGCTTTGGCAGCTAAAATAGGGGAATGATTATGTCGACCACTTACATCGGCACAGTCCGCAACGGAAAAGTTGAGTTCGAGCGTCCGCTGACCTTACCGGAAGGCAGCCAGGTGCGGGTCACGTTATCGCCCGTGCTGGGCGAACGGCAAGCGGCGGGCAAGGCCAACGTCTGGCTGGCCCAGCAGGTGGGTGATGCCGTAGGGGTGATGCAGGGAACGCTGCTACAGGTCGAGGAGCGAGCCGTCTGGCGTTTTGAAGCGTTCATCACCGGCGTTCATTTTGACCCGATTGGCCCCATTGGCGAAATTGAAGTCGATGCCGATACCGGTGAAGTGCTGGGTTCCTCCAAAACTGCCAAGGCGATGATTGAGCGTGGCCGTCAACTTACCCCTGCCCCATAAACCACAGCAAGGCGATGGCTACTGCCTGCCCGCCTGTGTCCAGATGGTGTTCGCTTACCTGGGCATTTCTCGCACGCAAGATGCTATCGCCAAAACTCTGGGGCTCAATCCTCCCTTTGGTACCCGACACTCCAATATCAAAAAACTGGCCTCGGCCCAGATCAAGGTGACCTATGAAGCCGGCGACCTGGCCGACCTACGCCGTTGGCTTGACCAAGATACGCCGGTCATCGTTTTCGTGCAAGCCGGCGATCTGCCGCACTGGTCAGGACAACAGTTCCAACACGCGGTGGTCGTGGTGGGCATTGAGGCGCAGACGGTCTATCTGATGGATCCCGCGCTTGATAACGGGCCAACAGCAGTTGATGAAGCCGCCTTTATGCTGGCCTGGAGTTGGATGGATTACTACTACGCGGCGCTCACGCAGTAGTGTTCGTTGATTGAATAACCGGTGCGATCAGATGACAAAAAAGAAGGTCAGGCTACCGGCCAAGCTACAGCCCTGGCTTGAAGCGCGCCAGAAATATCGGCTAAGTGATCGACAAATTCAAATGGCCCGGGAACTGGGTCTGAACCCCAGAAAATTTGGGGGGTATGCCAATCACCGCCAGCAACCCTGGAAAAGGCCACTGGGTGAGTATATCGAGCACTTGTACGTCAAGCGCTTCAAGAAAGAGGAGCCAGATCGGGTCACGTCACTCGAAGAACAAGCCCAGGACATGCACCGGAAGAAAGAAGAAAAGAAAGCCCGCAAGCATAGCAGGCAGGCCTGAGCCAGCAATCAAGCTAATTGAAACCAATGACCACGAAAATTTACCAATTCAAAATTACCCTACTGGGCATTAAGCCCTTAATCTGGCGACGGTTTCGCGTTCATAGCGATATTACCTTCCGCCAATTACACAATATCGTGCAAATAACAATGGGTTGGGAAAACTATCATCTGTTTCAGTTTTTCTGGGACTATAGTCGATTTACCGATTCTTTGATGGGCGCTGAGGACAAAAGCGCCTCGAATATTATTGGGGACTATGTTGCTCAAGAAGGGTCTATTCTGGGCTATGAATATGACTTTGGTGATGGATGGCAACACGAACTTGAGCTTGAGAAGATACTAACGCGCACCTCGAAGCAATGCCCCGTTTGTACCCACGGTCGTCGGGCCTGTCCGCCGGAGGACTGCGGTGGAACGTGGGGATATATGGAGCTGGTCAAAGCGATGAAAGCCCGGCGAGGCTATCGCTATCGTGAATATGAGGAATGGTTAGGTGGGTATTTTGATGCCAACGCCTTTGACCTAAAAGCAATCAACACCTCGCTCGCCCAACCCAATTTGTGGCGATAATTATCACTCCCAATGTAAATCCGGTACTGGACATAGCCCCTGATTACTTCGATTTTTGTGAAAAGAGAGGCATTTAAACGGTCGATATTGGACTTTGCCAAACCGGAACGACAGAAGAAACTGCCGGTGGTGCTGAGCCGGGAAGAAGTGGTCAAGGTCTTGAGCCGCATCAGACAGGCTCACTACCGGGTCTGTTTGAGTACGATTTACAGTTGTGGGCTGAGGCTGGGGGAAGGAGTTAAGTTACAGGTACCAGACATTGACAGCAGCCGCATGGTGTTGCACCTCAAGGGGGGCAAAGGCAACAAAGAGCGCTATGTGCCGCTGCCAGCCCGAACGTTGGGACAGTTACGGTGGTAATGGCACCAACATCGCCATCCGCAGTTGCTGTTTCCCAGTCGTCAGGGGAGCCAGGTCGGCCAGAAAGCGATGGATGAGAGTGGGCTGCGCCGGGCTTTGAAGGCGGCGGTCAAGGTCAGTGGGATCAACAAGGCGGTGACGATCCATAGCTTACGCCACAGCTATGCCACCCATCTGGTTGAAGCGGGAGTGGGACTGCAACTGGTGCCGCGCTATTTGGGTCATAGTTCCTTAGCGGCGACCTACATCTATGTCCACTTGACGCCACAGAGCCAGCGGGAGGCGACGGCCACCATCAACAGCCTGATGTCCGACTTGCCGTGAACGAACTGGCCGAGATAGAACCTGGTAAACAAGCCAGACGTTACGATAATGATTGGCTCACTGTGCTGACAATGCTAACCATTTTTTTCTACCATTGTGCCAGATTCTTCAATTATGAAGATTGGCATGTGAAGAACGACCAATTAGATGAAAGCCTGACCCTCTTTGTTGCAGTTGTGACCCAATGGATCATGCCTCTATTTTTTATACTTTCAGGTGTAAGTTCC
>JBFGLD010000789.1:0-3852 GCA_041576335.1 Anaerolineae bacterium
TCTTCCGAACCGTAGGTTACCCCATCATCCCGCAGGTAAGCTTCTAACGACATCACCATGCCCGGTTGCAGGACATCCTTGCTGTCCATACGTACAAAGGGTGGCTCGCTGCCGTTGAGACCGATACCGTGGCAAAGGTGCATGTAGGGCGGGCCGATATAGTTCCAATATTGATCCTCGCCCAGCCCCTGCTCGTTATATAATTTGACCATATATTCGATCACCTCACGGTAGGTGTTGCCCGGCTTGATGGCCTCGGTGGTGCTGCGTATCACGACTTCTCTGATTTTGCGATGATTATCAAGCTGCCGTGGGGTGGGTTGTCCCACCACGCCCATGCGGTTGAACTCGCCCCAGTAGCCGTTGTAGATTGCACCTGAATCTACAAATAGCGTGTGGCCGCGTTCAAGCCTGTCGGTCGAGGGGCCCAGCATGCGGGAGCGGTGCCCTTTGGCTTTGGCTTTGGCCTCGGAGACGACCAGAATTTGGGTGTGAGGTGGCCGGTTGGCTCCCTCTTCGACCATATAGGCTGTCGTTTTGGTCATCACGTCCATTTCAGTATCGCCTTCCTTTGTGTCAGCGAACATGCGGCTCAAGGCGCGGTGGTTGATGCCATCGGCCTCGCGAATGTAGGCAATCTCCTCGGCCGACTTGATCATCCGCAAATCCCACAACGTGTGCGATCCGTCCACAAATTCGGCCTGGGGTAATGCCTTTTCGAGCCGCCGAAATTCCAGATAGGGCAGCCAAAGGCGTTGATCCACGCCCAATTCTGCTCCAATACGGGCTCCGGCCAATCCCAAATCCCGGAGCGGTTCGACCAGCGCCTCCCCGGAAAAGGGCGGCGCATATTTGCGCACATCTTCTACCCAGGAGGTCTCTTTGGCATTCTCCTCATTGATCCCATAAACCAGCAATAGTGCCCGGCCATCCTGAGTCAGAATCATGAGGTGAGGCCGGGAGAAGTTGGACTGGTAATCTCGAGGCATGTGACCGCTGAGATAAAAGTAGTTCATCGAAGCGCTGAAATCACCACTAACCATCAACGCATCCAGGCCATCGCGTTTCATCAACTCCATGGCCCGCTGGGTGCGACGATCCATCTCTGCCCATGAAAAATAGGTCATACTAAAACCCTCCCTTAGGTCAGTAAGATAATTACCCCGGCCACGACCGAAGCCGTGCCGATGAGATCCCATAAAGTCAAGCGCTCTACATTTTTTAGAACAGTATAAGATAACAGAAATGTTACCAGCGGTGCGCTGGCGCTGATAGGGTAGATGACGGTCACCTCAGCGCGCTCGAGCGCAAAATTGAGCAGTAACAGGCCAAAAACCTGCAGCAACCCGCCGGCGGCAAAAAGAAAAGCACTCATCCGGTCAGCCCGAATCGCCGTCAATTGGCCTTTGAATACAAAATAAGCCAGATATAGGCTCACCGCCGTTATATAACCAATAAATGTGGCATCCAACGGCAGAGGAGACAGGTTCAATCCCAGCTTTGAAAAGATGGGCCGAATCCCATAAAAGATGGGCGCCAAAGAGGCAATCGCCAACCCCGACAAGGTGACAGGTTCCGATGTTTGCTGCCTGACCATCCGCCCGACCAGCATCAGACCCATCGTGACCAGGGCAATTCCCGCCCACCGCTCGAGTTCAACAAATTCGCGCAAAAAAACTAGGGCCAATATGACGGTAATAACAGGCGCTGCATTTTTAAAGGTGCTGGCCCGCGCCGAGCCTAATCGCTTGATACTCAAGTAGAGCGCGCTGCGGCCCAGAACCACGCCAAACAGCCCGCCTAAAATAAAGTAAAATGTGGCCAGGGCGGTCAACTGGTTGAAGTGAAAACCGCCCAGAGCCGGCGACACAATAAGCAACATAGGCAAGCCACTTAGCAGGCCAATCAATACGGCTACATCAGACGTCGCATTTTTTAGGCCAATCTTCAGCACGATAGGATTAATGCCAAAGCAAAATGCCGACATCAAAGCCAGAACTCTACCGTCCATTTAGCCATGCTGACCATTGAACCGATCTTGGAACACAAAATCGTTATTATTGACAAACTCCTGATTCTCAAAGAGCCGCTCCAGGATCACATTCTCAACCGAGTAGTAGCGGGCCGGGGCGCTCGAATCCAGGTTAACGTGTTCGTGCCAGGCATTGAGCGGCGGTGAGAACAAATCGCCTTCTGCCCACTCAAGCTTGACTTCCGGGCCACCTTCTTGCCAGATACGGGTGTAGCCGCGCCCACTCAAGACGTGGATCAATTCCTCCCGAAGGTGGCGGTGGGGCGCAGTTCGCCCGCCCGGCGCCAATTCGGTGACGTGGGGAAGCAACGTAAACATCCCGGCCATCTCAAAGAACATGGCCGACACGCCCTCGCCGCGCTCCGGCCAAGGATCGAGCGGAAAGGTGCGTAAATCCTTGATAAAATTCGCTCGCCACTGCCGCTCGCCGATTCGTTCACTAATCTCGAAATAATCCCCCTCGTCGTTGTAACGTTCGTAGAAGCGATGCGGGTTGGCATAGATCACCCCCCGATCATTGAAAACACGTCGCAGCAGCGGCACATTCTTGATAGCGAGCTGCCGGACCGGAGTAACGTCGGCTTCGTGATTGAAATGTTGGTGATAGGCATTGATGGGGATGGCAATGAGGCTGCCCGCTTGCCACTCGACTTCATGTTGGGCCGGCCAACTGCGGGTATTATCGGCCTGGTACAGTACGCTATAGCCGGAACCGCTAATCATCATAATCACCGCTTCGTCCACGTGTCGGTGGCCGATATTTTTCTTGCCCGGCATCTCGCCCACGTGACAACCGAGAGTGGTATTGCCGGACAACTCGTCAAAACGAGCGGCAAAGAAATTGCCCCGTTTGGGTCGAGGTTTGAGGGGATGCGTTCTTAAATCTTTGGCGATCATCCCCTTGACGGTCAGCCATTGGCTCGCCGCGTCATAAATCATTTCATTGGTTCGTTCTGCCGCGTCTGTCATGGTTATCTCCTCATTAAAATTAGTTTTTATCCGTAGGACAATCTGCTTGTGTTGGGGTGTTCCAGAATCTATATCCGCCCTAAACCTATTGCCCGGTGCGGAAGGATTATCAAAACGAAAGCGGGCAGCTTCTTTTACCGGAATAGCCTTACCTCACTTGAGACATCTGCCGCTCCTCGATCCATTGGCGGTAAATCTTGCTGGGCGGCACCTGGTCGCGTGGATCGGTCATTACATCCAGCACCGCAGGCCGGTTGGCGGCCAAACCGCCGGCGATAGCCTGCGGCAGTTGATTGGCGTGCTCAACCCGCTCGCTCCAAGCACCGAAATCTCGGGCAATCTGGGCGAAGTCGGGGTAGTTGAAATCGACGCCCAGATAACGGCCGGCAAACAACTTGGACTGTTTGTACTTCATATTGGCGTAATTGTTGTTGTGAAAAACAATGGCCAGCGTGTTGATGTTATGCTCGATGGCAGTCTGTAATTCCGGCAGGACCATCATAAAGGCCCCGTCGCCATGCAGGCTGACCACCTGCCGTTCGGGGTAAGCGATTTTTGCCCCCAGTCCGATACAGTAACCACTGCCCATGGCCGAGAAGTCGCCGGGAAAAATCTGGGGTTCGTAGGCCGGAAAAGCAAAGCGGGTGTAAGCCGCCGTGCCGCCGCTCTCGGCGATGATGATGGCATCGTGATCGAGCATATCACGCAGGGTGTAATAGGTCGTCAAGCGACCAATCGGGGCGCGGCTGTCGGCCTGGCGTAGTTCGGCCAGCCACTCATCCCAGGCCGCCTTGAGTTCAGCAATCGTCTGCAGCCTGGGATGATCCTGCCGTCGCGACGGGTCATATCCA
>JBFGLD010000790.1:0-3849 GCA_041576335.1 Anaerolineae bacterium
CAGGAGCGCCCCGCGTAGGGCTGCTCCCGAATCGCCCATTACTGCGAAGAAGATGACAATAACGATAAACAAGAAGAATGCAGCTGCCGATTGCAGCCAGGCATATTGGCAGGCCAAATCTTCACTGCCACAGGTCCGGATAAGCCAACCGGTTAGGCCAATGTAGCCGAAGCTGGCGATGGCCACCCCTGCAGCGAGTAAGACCCCTTCGTTACTCCAGGTACCTTTGTCACGCACACTCTGCCATAATTCGGCCAGAGCAAAAGCAGCTAAAAAGGCCAGGGGAACCAGCGCTAAAATCGCGTTACTGTTTGGCCGTCCAAGCATGATCACATCTAACAAGACAACCCCGACAAACCAGCCGCCAAGAACTGAGGCCGGAAAGTTTCCGCGCATCAGCACAAAGGTCAAGCCGGTCAGCCCGGCAAACACAAGTAGGGGTTCATAGATTGTCAGCAAAAATACTGCGTTGAAGCCGGCGTTGGATTGAGCCTGCAAATTAAAGCGGTTCAGCCAATCTCCAACCGACGCCGTTAGCATACTAAACCCACTCAAATTAAACAGAGCCGCAGTTGACAGCAGAACCAGTGCTGCCCCAAAAAAGAAAGCTGCTTGGCGAAGATGGGCAGTTTGTTCAGTTGAAAGTTCACCACTCTGATCCTGAGGTTTGACACGTGCACGTTCCTGGTCAGAGTCTGCGTTCGAGGCTTCGACGTCAGCCGGCTGCGCCTCGACCGTGTGATTATCTTTAGTCTGTCCTGAGGCGTTTGCAGCCGGGTTGGGAATAACGTAAACGCTTGCCTGAGAGGCAGTTGCTTTGCCGAGTGTAGTTTCTTCGGGCTGCTGGTCGTCTTGACCCGGCTGCGTGGCGGAAGTGACTCCCGCTGCGAAAGCCAAGCCCTGCCGCCACAGACTCTTGAAAGCCGACAATTTTATCAGGACCAGTAGTGCGAAGATAACCAGAATGGAATAGGCCGTGGTGCCGGCAGCAAACAATACGGCCAACCCGCCGGCTGCCAGAACCAGCCAACGTTGCTGACCGTCTTCAGCCCAGTTGAAAAAGCCGGCGACAATCATTAAGGCACCGGCTGCAACGGCAATCTCGCTGTTTAGCGTACGTGACAGGTAGATGGCGATAGGCGAGATCGCCAGCACACCTGCTGCTAACAAACAGACGAGTGATCCCAACTGCCGGCGCAGCGCAAGCGGCAGAATGACCAGACCGGAACCAAATAAAACTGAGGCCAGCCGGGCTGACGCATCACTATCGCAAACAGTAAAAAGGAGAGCGCGTTTAGCGAGGCCAGGAGCGGGCTATAGTAACTGGCCTGCAGCGTGTCGCCATGGTAAAGTCTCCATGCTACTAAACTCTGCTGGGCCTCAACTTCGGAAAGCGGATATGCTCCTAAGCGCCCCAATCGAAGGGCAACAGCGATGACAAATATGACGATGTACAGAAGCGTCTCCAAGGTGAGCCACGGCAGTGGATTCGGACTTACCTCGACCTCGGTGGAAATTTCAGTTTTGCCAGCGTCTTCCAATTCAACTGGCTGTAGCCTTGATTCTCTTTTAGTTTTGGAAACCAATATAACTCCGTTCCTGCTTAGACTCTTGACTCAAATCGCGTTGATTATTTCGATAAGTTCGGTTAAGGGCACGATTGTGCAGTCGAATAATAGTTTATACTGAATGCCATTATTTTCCCAAATGATGGTTATAACTTTGATGTTTCATACCCTCCAAAATTGATAGCATCACCAAAAAATTTATTGCCTCTCGTAAATTATTACATCTTCTTGTTGAAATGCAATCTTCATCAGCTGCGCAAACTTCGTTAGGCCCGCCGGCCCGTAACGCTCACGCTCTAGCGGCCCGATAAAAACGTAGTCGATTTTATACTTATCTAGCAGCGACTGGGCTTGGCCTAAGTCGACCGTGTTAAACAATAGGTCGATATCCGGTTCCCGGCGAGCCGGTTCATCATAATTGCCGCGCCACTGGCTTTGGTGCCCACCCCAGCCAAGTAAGGTAGGCACGCCGGTCAAGGCTGAGACGCGACCCGTATATTGGTACGCGGCATAATGGGCTCCGGGTGCTTCCAGAACGACGGCATCATCAGCGGCATGGGTTCGCAGCCAATTAATCGCCGCGTAATCGCCGGGACGATACTCAGAAATCCAAGATATGCCGTTCAAGGTCGGTTCGTTTTGAAAATAATTGGCTTTGTCCGCCGTGGCCAATACGGGATAAACCATGCTTCCAGCCACCAACAGCACCATTGCGCTCTGCCAGGCTGCGGCCGGAAAGCCCCGCAAATTTCGTGAAACATAGTATACGGCAAAAGCCGAAGCCAGCGCTAACAATACCCAGGCTTGAAAATAAAACTTAAAAACCGTATTCATTCGAATACCAAAGTTATCACGCAGGTAAATAAATTCAACAGCGAAGGTTAAACCAAGTCCAGCCAGCAATAAAACAAGGACGAAGTTTTCTACCAAAACGCTTAAGGGTGCGGAGCGAGTTTGAGAAAGGCCGCCTTCCGGCGCGCCGGCCTTCCGGCTCAGTTGTTGCGAGCCCACCAGCAGGGCCAAAACCCAGCCCAGCAGCACCCCAACAAATAAGAAGGTCCACGGATTCGTAAGGCGGCGTGCTAACGACTCCTGGATAAGCGAGCTAACTGTCGCACTACCGATAACCTGCAGCACTTCTGGGTTGTTTAGAAGGCCTTGAATGTAGTCTCGACCGGCCGGGCTGATGAGCATTGCACTGAATAGGGCCAGCATCAATAAAATCGGCCCGAAGACCATCAGGAGCATCGACCACACCGCGTGTTTACGCCAACCCCCATATTTTCTCGATAACACAAACAACAGGCCGATGATTGCGACGAGAAACGGTCCAAAGAAAACAAAATATTGGGGCAAACGGGTTGGATTCCATAAATTGGGTAAAAATCCTCTAGCCTGTGATTGAAACGTAACGTAAAACGGGAGGTAAAGAATCACACCGGTCAGGCCCAATATCCCGATACCGACAACGCTCTGTTTTAACGCCGCTTGCCAGCTTGGTTGATGCTGGATCAGCCAGACAACAAGTACCAGCCCAAAAACGCCCAGGTAAATAGGAAAATCCCAGGTATTCAGGAAGCTCAGCCCACCCAAGCAGACAGCGTAAATGACGAATGCCAGCCGTCCGCCGGTAGCCGCCTTCAAAACGTGCCAAGCACTTTCTAGAGGGCCTTTGAGGCTGTTAACCGGGCTAAGTTTTCCCTGCTCATTGCCCGCTGTCCCTGTTTTTGCGAGCATCGAGGGCTGATGATTAATATCAGACGTGTTCGCCAGCATATTCAGGACCAAAGCCACCACCAGCAGCACGAAAGGTAGGGCCAACACGTGAGGATGAACATCTCCAAGCAGGAAACTAAAGAATGGAAATTCGTCAATAACCTCCTGTTCATGTCCGGCCAAGGTGTAATCCGTCAAAACGCGAGATGCCCGCCACCACCATATAAAACGGTCAGGAATCCAGCTGTCGCCGGGGCCGGCCGGAGGGGCATTGAGATCGCGAATGTCGAGCCAAATCCAAAAATCGGCTGTCAGCAGGCCCCGCTTGTGGATTACTTCGAGCAGTCCCTGCAAGTTGCCTGATACGGCGACAAAGAGTGCGCCCACAAAACCGGTGACCATTGCCGGGAGCCTTAATTTATTTACATTCAGGTTTTTGGCAACTGTTGGGTCGGCGGTCGGTAATTGGGGAATTGCACTCGGTGATCGAGTTTGGTGTAAACTAACTAAGTTAGCAACAATGCCAAAGGCAGCGATGAGCGTCATGGCGAAGAGCGTCGGTATA
>JBFGLD010000791.1:0-3844 GCA_041576335.1 Anaerolineae bacterium
CATTAAAATGCCGGAGAATTTAGCTGCGCGCCAGCATCCTGATAAGAGGTGGCTTTTTCTCTACATCATCCTTACCGCTGCCTGTCTCTACACCCACTATTTTACAGTTTTCCTGCTACTGTTTCAAAACCTCTTTTGGGTAGGTTGGATCGCATATTACCGGTTTTCGGGATCTTTTGATCAACGTAGACATAAGAAATCGGGTCCTGTGCGGATCGTTATGAGCAGGTTACCCACTCCTCAGCGCGTAACCGTGGAGAGCCGCTCTGGCGGCAGTCAGCAGCATCCCCATCCCGGCTCTGTGCAAGTACAGGACACTATGCGCCTCGGGCAAGCAGGCTTCTGGGTAATTTCACAAGTCAGCATTTTAATCCTATTCCTGCCGCAGCTGCGGTTGGCCATACAGCAAGTCACGACATACGCTAACCCCAATCTAAAGCCTCCTGCCTTATTCAACTTTATTAGCCGTAGTTGGCAAGCTTACACCGTGGGCTTAACCATCGATCCCGGTTTAGCGCTGGTGGGTATGGGGAGTATTGGAGGCGTGTTGCTGGTCACCTGGTTTTTGACAGGCAGCCGCCGGTTATTGGCCCGGTCTAAAGCGTCCGGCGTTCATAATCCGGTGAAGCCCGGCGCCCGGCCTCAGGCATTTGTCGGTCGTCGTGTATTAAGCTCATACATTTTTCTGCTGGCGTGGTTTATCACACCCCTGGCTGCCTACTTTATCGTCCTTCAGCGCCGGCCCTCCTTCGAGCCCCGCTATATGATGCTGGCTACGCCTCCTCTTTTTCTGCTTCTGGCCCTGAGCCTGACTCACGCACTGTATATCGCCTCAGATATTCCACGCAACACGCCCTACGCCCTACCGGCTATGGCTTACGCTTTGCTGGCCATCCCCTTCCTGGTTTTCAGCATCAGTCTCAGAAGTTACTACACCAACGAGACCTATTTCAAAGACGATTCGGACGGTGTAGCCCACTGGTTAGCGTCTGAAACTTCGTCTAATGATATCGTATACGTTGATGTACCCCATCCATTCCATTATTACGCCGGCCGTGACAATATTCCAGCCCCCCCTCGCTACCTCTTTGTCGACATTCATACCGCCGCCGATACGCTCAACCGTGAAGTCGCCGGCCGAGACCGGCTCTACTGGGTTACCTGGCAGGGAAGCGACACCGACCCACGCGGCGTAATTCCTTTTTTGGCAAACAAAGCGGGGCAGCCACTGGGACAACGGGATTTTCGAGGGTACCATGTTGAATGGTTTAAGCTGCCGCAGGGCGTTCACTTTAGTTTGCCGGCTTCGCTCGAACCGGTCCGCGCCATATTTGGCGATGTTCTACGGCTAGACGGTCTCGCGTACAGCGAACGCATAATGACCAACACGGCCCCCTGGGCGACCCTCCACTTTACTCTCCTGCGCCCGACTGACGTCGATTACCGTGTTTCCCTCCGTCTGCGAGACCAGGACGGCACCATCGTGGCTCAACGCGATCGCGATCTACTCAACGACCGTCATTTTCGCACATCGGCCTGGCCGCTGGGTGACCCGGCTCTCAACCAGGCTACCAACGTCTTTACCTTGCCGTTGAGCCGCGAGATCGCACCCGGAACCTACCGGTTGGAAGCAGTGGTCTACAATGCCCACCCGCCCTATCCCAGCGAAGGTGTAACCGGATTAGAAAGCAGGGATGGGGTAGCCGCAGTACTGGGCAGCACCGTGGTGACACCTTGAAGCCGGAGCGCGTGCATGGTAAAATGGAGCGGTCCTAAAAATGATACAAAATTAAGTAAAATGAGGCAGCAGACATAACTTTATGGACAACTTTGCCTTTATCATTCATCCGGTTAATCCGAAACGGGATGTGCAGCGAAAATACCCGTTACTGGGTAAGATACTGCCGGAATCTGCAATCAATTTTTTTTCAACCTATTTTCCACCGGTTTATATTTCGCACATTACAGGGGTTGTTTCTCAAGCGACCGGCAAAGAGGTTGAAGGCTGGTTCGTGGCCTGCCCTTTAACACCTAAACAGATGGTAACGCTGCCGCCGGATCTTGTCTACAAAAAAGTCATTCAAACAGGTAAATTAGCCCAAAAGTTGGGCGCGAAGATCTTGGGGCTTGGTGGCTTCACCTCAGTAGTAGGGGACGGTGGCCTGACCATCGCCAGGCATTTGGATATGCCCGTAACTACCGGTGACAGCTACACCATTGCCACGGCCATCGAAGGCACCCTAAAAGCGGCTCAGCAGATGCGGATCGATCCCCTAACGGCGACAGCAGCTGTCGTTGGGGCGACCGGCACCATCGGCAGGGTGTGTGCCGAACTGCTTGGGTCTAGCGTGGCGGAGATTATCTTAATCGGCCGCGATGCACCGGCCTTAAAGCAGGTCAAAGCGCTGGTCGAGACGCAAGGCCAGCGGCACGTACGCATCAGTACCACTATGTCGGATCTGGAACAGGCCGATATTGTCTTGACCGTCACCAACGCCCTCGAGGCGATTATCGAACCCCATCACCTCAAGCGCGGCGCCGTGGTGTGTGATGTGGCCCGCCCGCGCGACGTGTCGCAACAAGTCTTGCAGGAGCGGGACGATGTTTTGGTCATCGAAGGGGGGATGATCAAAGTACCCGGCCCGGTCAATTTCAATTTTGACTTCGGCTTTCCGCCCGGTATGGCTTTTGCCTGCATGGCCGAAACTATCGTGCTCGCCCTGGACGGTTGTTATCGCAGCTACACTCTTGGCAAAGACATTACCCTGCAGCAGGTGCAAACTATGTCGGCCATGGCCAGAAACCACGGTTTTGAGGTGAGCGGCTTCCGCCGCTTCGAACAGGCGGTGACCCGCGAAGCCGTTGAGAAAATAGCCGGCAATTATTAAAACGAAAGTTCCGAGGTCCTTGTACGAGAAGTCAATAAGGATTTGAGCTGATGGTTTTGCATTGCCCGGCCATTTTCATCTTGATCGTGTCAAGCCTGCCTCGGGATTTCAAGCATAGAGGCTGGTTGTAATGCAATCAAACATCAGAACCAGGCACCTCATTCGCTCGACCGGCGTCTTGATGGTGGCTTTTTTGCTCAACAAAATTTTGGCTATTGGCCGGCAAATGGTCATCGCGCAAACCTTTGGCACCGGTCCTGAAAATGATGCCTTTGTTGCCGCTTTTCGCCTGCCCGACATTCTGTTTATGCTGATTTCCGGCGGAGCGCTGGGCACGGCCCTTATCCCGATCCTCAGCGAACGGCTCACCCGTCGCCCGCCGGACGATCCGGAGGGATGGCAGCTTGCCAGCAGCGTACTGAACACCTTGCTCGTGGTCATTACGCTCATCTCACTTGGGAGCGCTATGATGGCTCTGCCGCTGGTCAGGTGGCTGGTTGCACCCGGCTTTCCGCCAGACAACCAGGTCTTGACCGCCAACCTGATGCGCTTGACCCTCTTTTCGACGATCATATTCAGTATCAGCAGTTTGGCCGGGGCGGTCCTCCATACTCGCCAACATTTTATCCTACCGGCCATTGCCCCGCTCATCTACAATTTGGGAATTATCGCCGGCGCCCTCTTTTTAACTTCAGCTTTTGGGATTTATGGGCTCATATTGGGGGCCATTTTAGGGGCGGTAGGTCACTTATTGGTCCAGGTGCCCGGTTTACTGCGTTACGGCGTGCAATATCGGCCCGTGCTGGGCTGGAGGGACCCGGACCTACGGCGCATTCTAAAGCTGATGGGGCCACGTATCATGAACATTGTAGTTATTCAGGTTAATTTTGTGGTAATGTTCAATTTGGCTTCACGGTTAGTTCAGGGCAGCGTCTCAGCCTTGGACTACGGTTGGG
>JBFGLD010000792.1:0-3843 GCA_041576335.1 Anaerolineae bacterium
GGCATCCTCCAGGGCCAGGCGGGCCCGGTCCACCTCGGCCCGGTAATGTTGGATCTTCTCACGCAGCCATTCGATCCGCGCACGGTCATCGGCCGACGGCTGGTCGTCCGGGCTGAACGTGTCGCAATCGGAGCAATACCAGCCCGGCTCAATTCGGCCGGTGGCGCGGACCATCGTACCGTTACAATTGAAACAGGCGCGCTCCACCTCCATTTCTGCCCAACGTCGGCCCGGGTTCGGTGGTTCAGGTCCTCCCATAGTTCGATCAACCTCGATTCCTGGGGGGATATCTACGAAACAATGGCAGCAGCGGGTTGCCTCAGCATCAATAAGGTTTTTACAGCGCGGACATTTTTTCGTTGCCGCGCTCATTCTCTCAGCCCAAAATCACGATCACGAGTCGGATTAAGCCAATAACTATCCTATAGATTCTCGGTACTGTCCGGATAAAAAGGCGGCATAGCGGGATTCCAGGCCCAAAGCCTCGCGAGCGGTTCGGTACTAAAAAACAATTGTATCTCATGGGGCACAACTATAGGGTTTATTGCTTTCAGCCTGAGTCGGCCTTTCATTTTTCCGGTGCCGCTTCGGCTGATCGTGCTGCCGGGCAATATGTCAAAATCTTGCCATTGAATTTGATCTGGCATCGGTCAATCTCCAAACCGCTGCACCGGGTAGAAGCGGCGCGCATACAGCTCATCTAGCAACTCACGGTGATTTGTCCCCTAGCTGTTATCAACTAGCTAAGACCACCTCTTCATTAACATAACGGTGTCACCAATTTACACGTATGTTGGAAGACGCCCTCCGTATGCGAGCGTAGGTAAAATATGGTATACTTGCTCGAGGGGAGCCAGCTATATCAAATTTATGGCAACCTGGGCTGTTGAACCTATGAATTGGGCGTGTCAAGTTGAATTGGAAGGAGAGCCTACGAAATGACCGCCAAACACGATTTCACCGAATCGGAATGGCAGCTACTGCGAGACTCACCGTACTGGGTCTATTTCGCATTTGCCAATGCTGAGGCAGGCGCAGAGCAGGATGAACAACAAGCCAGAGAGGTTGAGGCCTTCGCTGCCACATTGGCGGGGTACCAGTCGGACAACGAACTCATCGCCGCGGTCTTGGCCGCTCAAGATGGACAGATAGAAGTTAACGAAAGAGCTACCGTTGCTGAAGCGCTCCAAGCCCTTGAACAAGTTAGAGACATTCTGGTTCGAAAGGGGGGGAGGGAAGATCTGGGTGAGTTCAGAGCATTCCTACTCGATATCGGCCAACGAGTTACGGAGGCAACAGAGGAGGCTTGGTTCAGCTTGGGCGGCAAGGTGAGCTTAGCGGAGCAAACGATCTTGGGAAAGATCGAAGCAGTCTTAACCGACCAGGAGAGACGAACGTTATCTGAAATAATGAAGAAGAAGTTGACCAAGCATTTTCACCTACTAGATCTCGACCAGGATGGGTTCGTAGAGCGAGAAGACTGGGAACAATGCGGCCGAAACCTGGCTAAAATACGGGATTGGCAGCCAGGTTCGCCAGAGTATGAAGATATTCTCGCCAAGCAGGGGTATCTCTGGACGACCTTTTGGAAACCTGCGGACGGGAACAACGATGGGAAAGTGTCGCTCGATGAATATCTGCACTTGGCGGATCGGCAACGGACCGGGGGTTATTTTGCCCAAGATATCGTCTTGCAACTATTTGGGGCCATTTTTGACATGATTGATCTCGATGGTGATGGGAAAATTACGGTTCAAGATTACCAGCTTTATTTCAAGGCCTGGGGTCTCGATGAAAACCTGGCTGAACAAGCCTTTTCCCGGCTCGATCTCAGTGGCGATGGCCGTTTATCTCGGAGCATATTTATTCAGTTTGGCCTTAATTTCTATATCAGCGACGATCCAAATGAGCGTGGAAACTGGCTCTTCGGTCCCTATGAATAAGTTGAAACTCCCCACAGCCCTCAACTTGTTACTTCAGGTCAGACTGCAGACCCAAAAGGACGATTTGAGAGACACCTTCTGTCGCTGGTCCAATTGTCCCACTCGCACTTCATTCAGACTGGTAGGATACCCATGGCAGAACATGGGGCCACATCCCGTATTTATTCGGTTGTAACAAATTTGTAGGCAACTTCGTGTCGCCCCGTCACATCAACCCGTTAATTCGTTAGCTGGCACGGGTCAAAACGAAAGGAGTGAATTGTGAACAACTCAAAATTAGCGGGGTTGTGGGTTATACGGTTTGGAGTCAGCCTGGGGCTGGCCATGCTATTCTTGGCAGCAGTTTTATGGGTAGTTCATACCAACAGTGTGCTTGCAGTGGCCTCGCCGCCCCCTACCGACCAAAAAAGCGGCGTAGCAAGCAACGGCTCTGTAATCACCATCGGTGTAGCCGCTGACCTGACTGGTTTTGCTGACTTTTTAGGTTGGCCCCAGGCTAATGCTGTGCAACTTGCCATCAGTCAAACCAACGCTGCCGGTGGGATCAATATTGGAGGGATCACCCGTACATTAACCATAACCCTGGCTGATAGCAGTTGTAATCCGTCTCAGGCCATCACAGCTGCCAATGCGCTGGTGAATGCGGGCGCTGTGGCCATCGTAGGCCACACGTGCAGCGATGCTAGCAACGCAGTTCAATCAATCTATAGTGCGGCAGGAGTAGCAATGGTTAGTGCTTCAGCAACCGCCCCAGGGTTGACTGAGCAAGGCTATACTACGACTTTCCGAGTCATTTCTAGAGATGACACAGCGGCTATCTTGCTGGCAACTTACTTCCGCCAGTGGCTGGGGCTGGATAAGGCGGCCATTATTGAATTGAACGGTTTTTTTGGAAACTTTGCAGATGACACCTTTGAGAACACGTTCACTGGCTTAAGTGGAACCATCACCAGCCGGCGCACCGTCGCTTCCACAGCAGACTACACCAGCACTTTAACGGCCATCCAGGCTGAAGGTCCCGAGGTAATCTTTTATGCGGACCTTGATGCCAATAATGCCGGCTTGCTGAGCAAAACGGCCCATAACCTGGGCATGACTAATGTGATTGTAGCCTGGGATACCTTTAACTCTGACGAGGCTGTACTAGCCGATTATGCTACAGCAGCCGGGGCTGGGACCGAAGGAGACCACGCTGGTATGCACCTCCGCCGAACTCAGGATATGCCTGGTTACGACGACCTAAACGCTGCTTATCAGGCGGCAGGTTTCGCCAATTTTGGGACTGAAGCAACCATATGGGGTGCTTTAGCCTATGATGCGGCCCAAATCATCATTGCCGCTATTGAGCGTGCCGACAGCAATATCTCGGCCAATATCCGTAATGAGATCGCAGCCACGCCTAGTTACCAGGGAGTGGTGGGCACTTATGAAGGATTTGACGCCAAAGGGGACGTGATCCCGCAATGGAATTGGATAGAGCGATACCAGGACGGGCAATGGGTGATATTGAATCCCACCAGGATATTCTTACCGACAATTCTTAAGAACTCTTGACGGTAGGATAACGATCAAACGTCCTTGGACTCGCAAAAAACACTCCTGCCGACCATAGGCATGGATTCACGGCCAAAATCCGCCTTATCATAATGAGAGAGGGAAACAATGAAGGTACGATTGCTAACCGTATTGATTCTAATCATGAGCTTCGCTCTAATCGTGTCCTGGAGCGTAGCCGCTCAAGGTGAGGTTGATCCAGAGGGCTGGGTCCAAAGCAATGCTAGCGGGTTTGGAGAGACAAATAACACTGATGTTACCACTCTTGCTTCCTTTAAGGGACGACTATATGCCGGGACTTCCAGTTTCATTGGGGGACAGGCCCAACTATGGCAATTGGGCGATA
>JBFGLD010000793.1:0-3843 GCA_041576335.1 Anaerolineae bacterium
GCCGTCAAATCCCTAAAGGTTTGGCGAAATTGTCTCCAATATGTGGCAATCTACCTTGAAACACCTTGATTTGGGCAAAAATTATCGGTCCCTTTAGGGTTTCGGTACTGAATAGTAATATGCTCATTAAATCAAGAATTATCCATCTTTGGCACAGCGAAAACCAAGGGTTGCATATCCGTACTCCTCTGCTTGCTGGCCGCGGTTGGCTGTGCGAGCCGCGTCGACGGGGTCGGCAAACGAGCCTCCCCGCACAACACGGCCTCGACCCTCACCCCGCCGCTGGGTAGGACCGATCGGGTCGGTATCATCGGCTACGCTGTAGTAATCGACCTTGTACCAATCAAAAACCCATTCGCTGACGTTACCGGCCATATCGAGCGCACCGACCGGCGATTTGTCGGCCGGAAAACTACCCACGGCCTGCGGCTCGCCTAGCGAGGTGCGAGCGAGGTTGGCCTCGTACTGGCCCGGGTCGCTGCCCCATGGCCACAAGAGTTTGGCACCTCTTCCAGAATCCCAGCTCGCAGCCCTTTCCCACTCCGCTTCAGTGGGCAGCCGCTTGCCGCGCCAGGCGCAGTAGGCATTGGCCTGGCCCCAGGGAACATTGATAACCGGATGATTATCATAGGCCGGATCGGCGATGTAGTGGGGGTTGGTCAGGCTGGCGTCACCGGTTGGCGGGGCACATTTCCCGGCGATAACGCAGTGCCAGTATTGGGCGACCGTGACCTCTGTACGATCGATGGCGAAGGCGGACAGGTGTACGGGATGTGCCGGTCTTTCATCTTCTTCACCCAGGCCGGGTGGGCTGCCCATGGTAAACGTCGCCGCCGGTACAGCGACCATGTCTGCGACAATCGGGGTCGGAACCGGGGTCGGGATATCGACGGGCTGGAAGTCTGTTTCCGGCGCGTCGAGCCGCCAGACCAAAATATCTAACGGGCGTAAGGCCCAACCACGCCGGCCATCCCACAGCTCAAGCTCGAGCCAGCGCCAATCCGCAGTGCGTCCCGTTATGTTTAGCGGGCGTCCCTGGCCAAACCGGGCCAGGAGCGGTGCTGATCTATCAGGCGCAGCGTGAACCAGTACAACCGCGTTGGCCGGCACAAGCAACTGAGCCGAAGCCGTCGAACGGACGTAAAAAAAGAGTACGGCAATAATCGCAGCTACAATCAAGGGAATGACCACACAGCCGATGGCCATCTGCGTTGTCGGACGAGGAGCAAAGGGACGCACCGATTTCGATTTGGCTTGAGGTGGTGCCGTAGAAGATTTCATCAAAACATCCGACCGGAGGGCGATGGATTAGAGAAAAAGACGAAGGGTGAAGCGACTACGCTGCGGCAATTTTAGCTGGTTCCTCGCTTGCTTATTACTTTGCGCCTTGCTTAAGCGGTAGTAACGGAATAATCTCCTTGTCCGTGTTCCATCGCAGCGGGGCAGGTAACCCCTCCAGATCCATTCGAATTTTACAAATGTCAATGCAGTCGCCGCAAAGTATACATTGCCCGAACCCACCGTTCATCGAATCCTTAAAGTCCATCTCCCGGGGCAAAAGATCCATCGGGCAAACTTGGGTGCAGAGACCACAGTCGACGCAGGCGCGGCCGGTATCAAAGGTTATCCGCAGCGAGTTTTTTTGCGTAACAACGGTGAGATACATTCCAAAAGGGCAAATGGTCTCGCAGAATTTAAAGCCCATTTTGTGTAAAATGATATAACCGGTAAGCAGCAAGATGGCGAAGGCTGCCCAGGCCAGCCAAAAATAGGGATGTTGCGGTTTACTCAACGTCCACAAATCAATTATCCAGTTCAACACCACCAGCGTTGCCGTCGCGGCAAAAATAAGGTTGGCGGTGGCTAAAATAAGGGTGCGCCGCTTGTGACGGCGTAAAGAATGGTTGATAATCATGCCCAGACGATTCAGCAGTCCCCAGGGGCAAATCCAGCCGCACAGCAAGCGGCCGATAAGGTAGTTCTCAAAAAAATTGATAAAGTACGTACCGATCCATAAGATGACCACGGCCTGCAGCGCAACGACCATCGAAACTTCATAACCCAATAGCCAGTATTGGTCATTGCTAAAGTCGAGCTTGAGCCAGCGTAAGTATGGAACTAAAACAAATGAAATGACGATCAAGGCCTGCACAACCCAGCGATATTTCGTGTAGGTCGTCACCGGTTTCCAGTGGGCCAGACGAACTTCAGGTATTCTAGTTTCTCGAAACGTCGGATATTCGAAAAGTGTTGGTTTCGCCACGAATCACATCTCCCGTAGAGCTATCACAGAGAAACACAGAGCAAAAAATCAGAAAACTCTGCGTATCTTTGTCACTTCTCCGCGTTCTCCGTGTTCCTGATTTTCATTCCAGAAAATCGACTAAGGTGGATTATAGTTGCATTAGGAACCGGCTAACAGTGAGGAATGTCATAAATTGATGGTGATAAATGTCACCGGCAGTGTGGCAGGGCGTATTTATTTAGCCAAAGCAGCACGCAAACGTCGATCAGGCTGAAGACATTTTCAGCTCAAGGCGTGCTGGGAGCGCAGCGCCCCGAGATTTTCAGAGGGGTGGACCGGCTAAAATAGCGGTAATCGTCAACACAGAAATAATGACGATGGCGATTATGACTACACCCACCATGAGCGAGGCTATACTGTTGGAGCTGTGTTTGTTGTTGGGGTCTGCCACGTTTCGTCCTCTTCGGGCGATTGTTGGTTGACTCTGGCTCGACGCATCTGAATTACCAGTAAGAGAATGCTCACAAGAGTCAGCAAGGCAAGAACATTCCTGACCCCGCGCACCTGTTGAAAAGCACTTTGCCATTCGGTGATTAGGGCAATTTTGTTTACGCCGGTAATGCCGGTAACTTCACTTAAGACCGGCCTTGAACCGGCCGATATTGCCTGCCATTCGCCTTGAACCGTGACCGTGTCACCGGCGCGGAAGCCGGTATATTGCCGGTCGCCGGCGGCAACGGCGTGCAATTCGTGCTGGATAACTCGGTCGCGAGTACGACTGGCCAAAACAATAAGTTTACCATCAGGCAGATCCATGACAAAGTCCGGAAAGATCAGGGGAAACTCCTCACGAAAGCGCACCTCTCGCCCGTCAGCCGGACGTTCCCGATACACGACTAATTCGGGGGCTGCCGGGGTTCCCCGTGGTGCGCCGGACTCAGAGATTTGGCCGCGCACCATCACCACCTGGCCTGAAGTGAGGGCGGTCAGTTCGGCCAAACTGGCTACTTCCGAGATGTTTTGATACGCGTCGAATTGTCCTTTCGCCTGGCCGTAGGCCATCTGGCTGGCCAAAAAGAAAATCAGTAGAACCGGCATAAAAAAAATTAGGCCACCGACTAACCAACCGCTTTTTTTAATCGTGTTTAACATCCTTGCTCCTCAAAATTTAGAGATGGGGGGGTGAGGTGTATTGTAAAACTGGCTCTAGTGCAGCTAATCCTCACTGCTGCCGTTTGGAGCAATCGGAGCCCGACTGAAAATATAGATCAGCCAGCCCATGCCCAGGACGCTTACAACTAAGATTAAGCCCATCAGCCCGGCGACCCAGACCGGAACACCTCCCAGAACCTGTTGCCAGGGCGTAACCAGCGCCACATTAGACACATTTTTGATGGTCGAGTAGCTGAAGACGGCCGTCAAGGCAATAAAAACCGGTAAGATTTCAATCAGCGTTTTTAAGGGCCAGTTGCGTTTTTTGTTCGGCTCTGCTGAGTCACGCTCGCTACTCGTATTCATAGGTCCAATTCTCCAAATCAGCTTGGGCGGGATCCGTTTTAGACCAGGCGAGCCACATCCACACCAGCCAAATTACCATA
>JBFGLD010000794.1:0-3837 GCA_041576335.1 Anaerolineae bacterium
CGCCGGCGGAAGCGCCCAAGGCCGGCTGGGGCATCCGCGTTGTGGGCGATTCCATTGCTGCAGTTGGGCCCCAGGCCGATCTGCGCCGGGCCTATCCGGATGATGCGGTGCACGACGCCGGCGGACACGTTATCGCGCCGGGCTTTGTCAACGCCCATACACATTTGTACGGCACTCTGGCTCATGGAATCCCTCTGGACAAGGCCCCGTCCGATTTCTGGGCCTTTCTGGCCGATTTCTGGTGGCCGCTGGTTGAGGATGCGCTGGACCACGAGATGATTTGTGCCGCAACCGACTGGGTCTGCGCTGAAATGCTGCGCGGGGGGACCACCAGCTTTTACGACTGCCTGGAGGCGCCTTTTGCCATTCCGGACGCTTTACTGGCTCAGAAAGCGGTGGTTGAGCAGCGAGGCATGCGGGGAATTCTTTCTTTCGAGGCCACCGAGCGAGTCAGCCCGAAAAATGGTCAAGTGGGGCTGCGCGAAAATGCTGATTTCATCGATCGCTGCCAAAAAGAGGGTGGCCTGGTGCAGGGCCTGATGTGCTTCCATACTGCTTTTACCTGTTCGGCCGATTTTATTAAGCAAGCCTTCGAAATGGCTGCCGACCGGAACGTGCTGACACATATGCACTGCAACGAGGGCGTACACGAGCCAAATTATGCACTGGAACATTTCGGTATGCGTACCCTTGAATATTACGACCGGTTGGGTGTGACCGGCCCGGCTATGCTCGCTTCGCAGTGTGTGCAGCTCTCCGAACAGGAGCGAGCCATTATTGCCGAGCGTGGAATCCGGGTCACCCATATGCCGTTGAGTAACTGCGAAGTTGGCGGCGGCATCGCTCCTATTCCACAGCAGGTGGCCGCCCAGGTTACCCTCGGGCTGGGGTCGGACGGCTATATCAATGACTTTTTTGAGGTGATGCGCGGGGCCTTTTTGATACACAAGGCCAACCACCTCAACCCGCAGGTGATGCCGGCTCATGAGGTGTGGTATCTGGCGACGGAAGGTGGCGCCCGGGCGATCGGCCTAAATAACGTGGGCCGCTTGGAGCCGGGCTGGGCGGCTGATTTGCAGCTTATCGACGCCACCTTGCCCACGCCGGTAGCCGGTCATAATTTGTACGAGCAGCTTCTCCTCTGGCGCAATCATACGCACGTCCGCGATGTGATGGTGGCCGGTCAGTGGCGGGTGCGCGACGGCGTAGTGCTGGGTGCGGATCTCGGGGCAATGCGCGCTCGCGTGCAGGCCAATGCCGAACGCATGTGGCAAAAAGCCCGCTAGGGGTTGGCTGGATGCGATTGGCCAGTTAACTCGTAGCCGGCCCGGGAAAACTTTTTGGCAAGCTTAATAAAGGCTTGCCACTCGCCGCAGCTCACCCTTGACTCCATTGAGCCGCCACCACAACCCACACGGCAATACTGGCAATATGAATAACTTGGTCTGCCCAAATTGCAGTAAAAACGGCAAGGGGACCTTCAACAGTTTGTCGAAAAACTCGCTGCCACCACTGCAGCGGCACCCGGGTGTCTACCAGAAGATGCACCAATCCCAAAAACAACCCCGCTTGCCAACCCAGGGCCAAACCAAGCGCGATGGCGTGGATAGTGGCGTGAATCCAAGAAGCCGGATGCCGTAAGCTCGTCTTATTTTTGGCCATCCAATCGTTTTGCAATAACCAATCAGCAATCAGATGGGCCACAAAACCGTACTCAAAAGGCGTTAACACTCAGTCAATGTTATTGAGCACCAGGAGGGGGCGTCCCAGATTTTAGAAAGCTGGGACAGACCAGGGGCAATTCGGGGGATACCCCCGCGCCGCCCGTGCTTTCCCAAATTTTGGGACGCATCCGCACCAGGAGGTACTACTACCCTTCCATAAGTTTTATGCTATCATGATACCGTAAGGTTGAACGAATTCAAAGGCCACATAGGAAAATTATATGGAAGCACCGGCTGCCTATATTCCGCTAGACCGTCGTCGGGCGATAGCTAGAGACGAAGAGCTGCCCGACCGCACCGATGGCGCTGCCTTATTTGCCGATATTTCCGGCTTTACGCCCCTGACCGAGGCTCTGGTTAGAGAACTTGGTCCAAGACGCGGCGCAGATGAGCTAACCAAACAGTTAAACACAGTCTACGGGGCCCTGATAACTGAAGTGCACCGTTTTCAAGGGAGTGTTATCGGCTTCAGCGGCGATGCGGTAACCTGTTGGTTCGATGCCGATGACGGCCAGCGAGCTGTTAGCTGCGGCCTGGCCATGCAGCAGGCCATGACCCAATTTGAGATGATCAGCATGCCGACCGACGGTGTTATTTCGCTGGGGATGAAGGTCGCAGTCGCCGGTGGCCCGGTTCGCCGCTTTCGAGTAGGTGACCCCCAAGTTCAATACATTGACGTGCTGACCGGGGCTACGTTGGATAGAATGGCTGCGGCGGAACAGCACGCCCGCAAGGGAGAGGTGGTTGTTGAGTCAGAGACCGTTGCCCGTATCGGCAATCGGGCTATCATCACCGAATGGCGAAATGAAAAGAAGGCTCCGGCTAAGCGTAGACGACACTTTGCCATCGTGGCCGGGTTAAGGTCGTCGACTGACAGAGTTGACTCCGGCCATATTGCCTCGTCTGTCGAGGAACCAGACCTGACCGAGGCCCAGATACGCCCCTGGCTTCTGCCTCCTGTGTACGAGCGATTGCTGAGCGGGCAGGGACACTTTTTGGCTGAAATTCGCCCGGCGGCAGCTCTTTTCTTGAGATTTGGCGGCCTTGATTATGATCAGGATGAGGCCGGCAGCAAGTTGGACGACTATATTCAATGGGTACAGCGGGTCTTGGCTCGTTATGAAGGGTACCTGATCCAATTAACCATTGGCGATAAAGGTAGTTATCTTTACGCCGTCTTTGGCGCTCCGGTCGCCCACGATGACGATCCAATTCGGGCCGTGGCGGCAGCGCTTGAGCTGCGGTCGTCTCCGGCGGAGCTAAGTTTCATCAGCGACGTACATATCGGCCTGAGCCAGGGCTGGATGCGCACCGGAGCTTATGGAAGCGCCAGGCGTCGAACTTATGGCGTGTTGGGGAACGAAACGAACGTGGCCGCGAGGCTGATGAGTGGAGCCGAGCCGGGCCAAATCTTAGTCACGTCCCGCATTGCTACAGCCGCCACCCGCGGCTACCAGTTTAAGGACCTGGGCTTGGTCACCCTCAAGGGTAAGCCGGAACCAATTTCGGTGTTTGAGGTACTCGGCAAGCAGCGTACATTCCTGCAGAACGTTGAGCCTGGCCAGCAGACAGCTTTCATCGGCCGAACCGGGGAATGGGCTCTTTTGATTAAGCAGCTTCGAGGGCTGCTCCAACATGGTGCGGGCAGGGTAATAATCATCGAAGGCGAAGCCGGTATCGGGAAATCCCGCTTGGCGATGGAGCTAGTTTCGTTAGCCCGAAATCGAGACGTGCGGACACTACTAGGGGCCGGCCGAAGCATTGAGCGGCAAACACCCTACCGCGTCTGGCGCGATATTTTTTCGGCCTATTTTGATTTAGACGCCGCCGTCGACCTCGCCACCGGTTCGGAGCGAGATTTGACCAGACAGCAAGCGCGTGTTCGCAACCTGGTTCAGGCCACGGCTCCCGATCAAATTCAACGCTTGCCGCTGCTTAACGACGTGCTAAACCTGGATCTGCCGGACACCGACCTGACCGCTGCGCTGGACCCGGCCTTGCGCCAGCAGAGCTTGGCCTTATTCCTGGTGACCTTGCTGCGGGCTTGGGTTAACGAGCAGCCCCTGGTCCTGGTGTTGGAAGATGCCCACTGGCTCGACAGCCTGTCCTGGGA
>JBFGLD010000795.1:0-3837 GCA_041576335.1 Anaerolineae bacterium
TGATCTCGACTTGGGTGCCGCGATTGGCTTGATTAAAGGCGAGCGCAGCTTGCTCTACCCACGGTCTGAGTGACGGTGCCACCACAACTTGGATAGAAACTTGGCTCTGACCAATCGTCGGCATAAATGCGCGCGCCAGAATCATGCCGATTGCGGCTGCCAGAGCAATTCCAATGATTATGAAGAACAAAGATCTGTTTTGCATGCCGGAGTCCTCTGGATCGTGAGGTCAAACGTAAATATTATAACACATGTTGAGGATGAAATGTAAAAGAGTTCACAATTGGGGTTCCTTATCTTCGAACCCGGCTGTTTCGCTGACGACATAAAGGGGTCGCCCTCTAACTTCATCATAGATGCGGCCCAGGTACTCGCCGATGACGCCAAGGGAAATGAGTTGGACACCGCCCAAAAAAAGCACCATAATCAAGGTGGTGGCCTGGCCTTCAAAGGCTTGAATACCGGACAGTCGGGCGGCTATTACCCCGACGATCGACAACGCACTAAAAGCGGCGATGATGAAGCCAAGGAATGTAGCGATTTGAAGCGGTACGTAACTGAAGCCGGTGATAGCGTCCCAGGCAAATTTAACCATGCGGCGCACCGGATATTTGGTTTCCCCCACAAAACGTTCTTGACGGACGTAGGATACGCCGGTTTGCTTAAAGCCAATCCAACTGGTCATACCTCGGATAAAACGATGCCTCTCTTTCATCTGTTTCATGGCGTTGACGATTTTGCGATCCATCAGCCGGAAGTCGCCCGTATCAAGGGGGATTTTGACGTCGGTGATGCGGTAGATGAGACGATAGAACAGTTTTGCTGTGGCCAGCTTGAACCAGGATTCGCCTTTACGGGCGGCGCGTATAGCATACACCACCTTATAGCCCTCATTCCACTTTTGGATCATTTCCAAAATTAGTTGCGGGGGATCCTGCAAATCCGCGTCAATTAATATTATAGCCTGCCCTTGAGCATAATCCATGCCGGCCGTGACTGCAATTTGATGACCAAAGTTGCGGGCAAAATCTATATAGTGAACCCGTTGGTCGGCGGCGTGAAGCTCTCGAATTACCTCACCGGTCCGATCTCGACTGCCGTCATTAACCAAAACAAGTTCCCAGGCTTCGCCTGTTTGTTCCATTACTGCTTTAATTTGGCGGTAAAGTTCCGGTAAACTTTTCTCCTCATTATAACAAGGAGCCACGACAGAGTAGCGAATCTGGATCATTGACAATCTCCACAGGACTAATTTAACCAAAAATTATAATATGCTGGACAACATCATTGAGCAAAATGGTAACGAGTTGATTTCTCTATTACCACTAAATTCCTATTTATTGAGACTGATGAGCATGGTAAAATTTTCTGGGACTATATTTTTTGAAAATTGACGTTGTGGTACAAGTTGAAACACGTCTTACCGATTTGGTCATTGCTTGTGTTCCATCGGCTGTATGCCGGCGGATACTTACCCAAGCGGTACAGGCGGAATATGCTGTTTCGGGACGGCATCTCAGATTATAGCTAGAGGTTACCAAAAGATTATGGCAAAAGAACGCGTGTTGATTATTGACGACGCCGTCGAGAGCAATCAACTTATCGTTGATCGGGTCTTGACGCCCCATGGCTTTCAGGCCTTAGTCGCTCTCGATGGCGAGACCGGCCTGAACCTGGCCATAGCCGAACAGCCTGATTTGATCTTGCTGGCGGTAAATACTCCCAAGAAGAATGGTATCGACGTGTTAACTGCCCTTAAGAAGCAAAACCTCGAAATCCCTGCTATTATTATGACCTCTGACGCGTCTGAGCCGCTAACATTCCAGGCCCTTCGCCTGGGCATAAAAGATTATATTCTGAAGCCGTTTCGTCCTCTCGATATGGTTGTGATTATCGAGCGTGTCCTATCCGAGCGGCACCTGCGCCAGGAACGGGATGAATTAGCAAAGCGTCTAATGTTTTCCGAGCAGCAGCTCCAGCGGCATCAGACGGAGCTAAATACGCTGTTTGGTATCGGTAAATCAGTTACGGCTGTAGTTGAGCCGCAAAAACTTCTGGCAAGTTTAATCGAAGCGGCTGTTTATTTGACCAACGCCGAAGACGGTCTACTGCTATTAATAGACGAGCAGACAAACGAATTGTACGTAGCAGCGGCACGTGGAATTGAACCTCAACTCGCTGAAACGCTGCGCTTTTCTATTGACGATAGCTTAGTGGGAGAAGTTGTTACGACTGGCCAACCGCTGCGCCTGGCAAAAGTCGATCGCGCAAGCCTTAAAATACCTTACTCGGTCTACGCGTTGTTATATGTTCCCCTGGCTATCCAAGGAAACGTAATGGGCGTGCTGTGCGTACATAATCGTGAGCAAACCCAGGATTTCGGCAACCATGATTTACGTTTGCTGTCTATGCTGGCCGATTACACAGCCGTTTTTTGGCAGAGTATCCAACTTTTTCAACGCCTCGAGAACGAGCATAATAAATTCATGACGATAGCCAGCGGCATAGAGGAGCCGATCGTTATACTCAGTTATCATGATGATACGATTATCGCCGTGAATCGAGCGTTTCGCAATATTTTAGGCCTGGGAAAGGCCAAGGTTGATAATAAACCTTTAGCTGAAGTATTTCAAATTCAATCCCTGGCCGAATTTTTGGAAACGGCATCAGCTGTTGAAAGCTATCGGGGTGAGATTTCGCTCGAAGAGGGTCATACATTCTCAGTTAATTTGGTTCCTATTCCCGAGGTGGGCCGTGCCCTATTTATGCGAGATATTACGCCTTTCAAAGCCATGGAGCAGGTAAAGTCTGACTTTGTTTCTACGCTGTCTCGGTATCTTCAATCACCGTTGATATCTATTAAAGATTATGCCGATATGCTGGAAACAGTTGGACCGCTGACCCGAAAACAGCAACTCTTTGCTAATCGAATTAAGAGTAGTATCGATAAGTTGACCGTAATAGTCGACGAGCTGCTTGAATTGAGTGCGATCGAGTCGGAGCCTGAGTTTGACTCAGCAGCCCTTGACCTTAGTAAATTAGCTGCTGACGTAGTATCCGAATTTCAAGAAGAGGTCAGCCGAAAACAGCAACAACTTGTATACCACGCGCCAGCCCATTCCGCCTATGTCCGGGGCAGTCTGCTGCAGCTAAAACGCGTCATCAGTAATTTGTTGGATAACGCCGTAAAATATACCCTCGAAAATGGGCACATTTCAATCATTATCCGAGTTGACCGCAAACAACTATTGCTGAAGGTTGAAGACAGTGGTCTTGGTATTCCTTCAGCCGACTTACCGTTTGTCTTTAATAAATTTTTCCGCGTGACCCACGAAGATCGAAAAGATGTTCAAGGTGCCGGCTTGGGTTTAGCCTTTTGTAAATCCATCATTGAGAAATATGGCGGCTCCATTTCAGTGGAGAGCGAGCATCGTCGTGGCAGCACCTTTACTATTGCTTTACCTCCGGTGGCGGCGGATAAAATTGCCGACACTGCAAATGCGCCCTTACTCAATGCGGAAGTAATCCAAGCATAGACCCTCGTCTAACCTATCCAGGGCTATTGATCCGAGACTTCGAGACGGTCTGCCTCCAGGGGACCTTTGATTCTGACCGTTGTCTATGGCGAAACCAAGTTGGCTTAGCCCAGGTCGCGGAACGCAGACCCGCTCCAAGCAAAAGTAAACGGATTTTGCTATAGCCCGTTTCGCCGTTCCGCGAGATACTTGACATTGCTTCCACAATAGCATATAATTTCGAATAACTTAATAAAAGTCGTCGAGACAACCTTCGGGGCAGGGTGAGCCTTTAAGCAAGGCAATTCCCGACCGGCGGTAA
>JBFGLD010000796.1:0-3831 GCA_041576335.1 Anaerolineae bacterium
CGGCCTCGCCAATGGCCGCGATTGAAGCGCTGCGCCTGATTGTGGTTTATATTGCCGTGGCTAAGTCACTGGGGCTGCCAACTCAGGCTTACATGGCCTTGAGCGACAGCAAATTTGTTGATGCTCAAGGCGGTGCCGAAGCGTTCGCGAGTGCTCTACTGGCAGCCTTGGCCGGCGTAAACTCCGTCTCAGGCCCGGGCATGCTGGATTATGTCTTGGTTTTTAGTCTGGAGAAACTGGTCTTTGACGACGAGTTATGTGGACAGGCACTTCGTTTTGTTCGCGATGTGCGGCCGCTGGAGGATTTGCCGACCGTGGAACTCGTTCGTGAATTGCTGCGGGACAAGCACCTGCTTACGGCTGAACACACTCTAAAGCATTGGTCGTCGGAACTTTATCTGCCCGGCCCCGCCTTCGATCGCAGCAATCGCGACAACTGGGAAAAGGCTGGCAAACCGGGCCTGCAGCAGCGCACCCTGGCCGAAGTCGCACGTTTACTGGCCGAATATACCCCGATTGAAACGGATCCTCGCGTTGATGCCGAACTGCGCCGATTGATTCAGGCCGGGCTGGTCGATAGCGACACGTTGCCACAAGGGCCGCCACCGAGAGCCTCCTCTGCAAAAAAAGTGACCGTCCGCCAGGTTCGACCTCGACCACGCAGACGGTGACGTTGGACATCGGGTACCCTTCAAATAGGTAAACCCTGAAGCGCTGCAGCGGTGTGGGCGCCTGTCCTGGCAGACCCTCTCCGAGCAGGAGCTGCCGGACTTTGCTGCAGCTCCGCCCTAGGGCATCCCTCCCATTGACGCCGGCTGCATTACCCCTTATACTTTTAGCGATGTGACCCGAATTAGCTCGGGCATTATGACTTTAACAACAAATGCGTGTCAGCGAAACGTACTAAGCAGGTGGCCATGGCGACATCGCACGATCCCAACACCCTTACCGCTGCGTCCAAGTTACTGCTGATGCTGCTTTCCGGCATATTTGCAGTAGCCGTCATCATATTGATTATTTCCTCTACGTTTGCGGCGACCGTGACGGGAAGCGCGCCGTCATTGGCAATTTCGCTGGTCAGCGAGATCAACACGGGCGTATTGGGCCCCGGCGAGCAGCGCTGGTTCAAGCTCACGCCGTCTTCTACTGGGCAGGGAGGGCAGGTTGAGCAATCGCTGACTGTATTTTTTACACCCGCTGATAATCATCGTGTTAAACAAATTGGGCTGCAGCTGTTTGACGCCGGCCAACTCCCTTTGTATTACCAAGGTGATGCAGGGCGCATGGTCAATTTTGGGGCGGGCCGCCCGGTTTCTCGGGACAATAATCCTCGTAGCGGTGAGCTTGTTTGGAATGGTTGGCTGCTCGAAGGGCAAGATTATTACGTTCAGATTCTTAACGGTGGTGAGATCGCCATTGATTATTGGCTTTTAATGGATGATGTGGGTAATTTTCCGCTCGACGAGGCAGACCGGCAGCCGGAACCGCAGCCGACCCAGATCCTGGTCACGACCAATGGGGACAGTCCATACACGGCGGTTCCCCTGGCAATTGGCCTGAATCATCACGATTTGGCACCCGGCCAAGAGATATGGTATCATTTTTCGATTGAAGACGGGGATGGAGAATACTTTGAAGAGATTGCTCTAACTTCATTTGCTACCCCGAATGATGGCGGCCAGGCCGGCAGATTGACTGTTGATATATTCTCAAGCGACGAAGTTCAGACCTGGGCCTTTCCCGGTAACGCGAATATGAACAATATTGGCAGTGGAAGTATCGTTCACCGGGATGATGATCCCATGACGAGCGAACGATTTTGGTCCGGCTGGGTTGTGGACGGTCAACTTTATTATGTGCGGGTTCGCAACGGGGCTGATATTCAGGTGGGATGCTGGTTATTTACCGGCGACATTTATTACCCCGAACTGGGCCAGTTATCCAATTAATTTCACTGATTTTAATATCTTCCTGATTATGGTATACTTATCGCCGGCAAAATTAGCCGAATTATTCAGGGCGAGGGCAAACCATTAGCAAAATATTACTTATCGAAGACAATAAACAGAACGCACTCTTAATGAAAAGAGTGTTAGAAGTTCGCCAACATCAGGTTATCCATGTGAGTGATGGCGAGGCTGGACTTAAGACAGCTATGGATGAAACTCCCGACCTGATATTGCTTGATTTGGGGTTACCTGACATCGATGGTCAAACCCTGGTAACGCTAATGAAACGCACGCCCGAATTAATGGGTATTCCCCTCGTGGCTGTAACGGCCTGGCCCGAAGATATCGCCAAAAAGATGGTGATCGCATACGGCTGCGACGGTTTCATCTCCAAGCCAATCAACACCCGCACGTTTCCCGACCAAATTGCTGAGTATTTAACCAACTCCTAAACTTCGCCCAACCGTGGGCCGAAAAATCAGGCGGCTCATAGCTAGTGCGTCGCTTTTTGTATATTTTACGCCATACGAAGAAGTACCGGTCTTTAAAATGGTGCCTAATACAAACCCATTCGATCTTATTCCCGCGAGTGCATTCTCCTACGAGGAGTTAACCGAGGCATATAACCATACGCGTGTGGACTATATAGTTCCTATGCCTATGAACGCGGCTAAGCTGCGTGAATATGTTGAAACATACGATATTGATATGGATGCCTCGGCCGTTGCGGTTGACGGGAACGAAATCCTGGGCTTAGCCATGATGGGAATCCGGCCGGGGCAAGGATGGATTACCCGCTTAGGCGTGATCCGTAGTAATCGCCGCAAAGGAACTGGCCAGGGTTTGGTCGAACATCTCGTAGAACAAGCCTGTCAGCGACAACTTTCGAATATCGTGATCGAAGTCATAAAAAATAACGTTCCGGCTTACAATCTATTTTCCAAAAATGGATTTAAGGAAACTCGAGAACTGCTTGTCCTACGCCGCCCTCCCAATGATGTCTATCCCCTGACCCCGGAAGGCGACGTTCGAGCCTTAGGTTATAATGATGCCATACGGTTACTTAAGAAGCGTCGGTCAGTACCATCGTGGATCGACGATTACGAGTCGTTAGTCAATGCTGGAAATTTATCAGCTTTTTATGCCAATTTGCGGGACGGTAGCGAAGGCTGGCTTGTTTATCAAAATACTGTTTTTCAACTTGGCCGTGTGGTTATCCAAACTGAAGAGGGTAAGCCGGCTGAGGTTGCTCGCTTGCTCCTGCGAGAGTTACATTACCGGCATCCGGTTCAAGATACCAAAACGGAAAATCTCCCTGCTGATGATCCGCATTGGCCCGCCTTTGAAGACTTGGGATATCTGGTTATCTTCCGTCGGGACGAGATGGTGCTGCGCTTGGCTTTTGATTAAATCATAATTCTAATTTTTCGCTCACCGTACCGCATATCTGACTCAATAATTCTTAGTTCCAGATTTTTGATCAGCTTCATCAACCGCAGGTTATCCGCGACGACCCAACCGGTAAAATAAACGATGCCCATCTCTCGAGCTATATCGGCCAGAACGATCAACAGATGTCTGCCTAACCCCTTTCGCTGAAAATCATCTCGAACCACAATGGCCACCTCAGCCTCTTCGTCTTTTGCCGTGGCCCTGGCGAAGCGGGCCACCCCAACCGCATGCTCTCGACCCTCAGGTTCGATAGTTGTAGCCAAGATGCCGACCTGTGTTCGGGGATCTAAGTTGGACAGCCGCTCTGCTTCTTGCCAAATTTGTTCCGGCGGTAATTTAGCGGTATAAAGGTGAAAGCGTAGCCGTTTTGACTCTGACGAAAGCCGGTGAAACATGTCGACTAACAGGTCCGCATCACCTTTTTTGACGA
>JBFGLD010000797.1:0-3828 GCA_041576335.1 Anaerolineae bacterium
AAGAGTGGTGGTATCACCGGGCCGGCTGCGGGCTGTGGTTTTTAGCGGAGCGCCATACTAAAAGCCAAGTTGTTGAGAAAACTTACTTGTGGGAGCCTAATCGATGAGCCTCAAAACAACAATGGATGTGACCCAGCAGATTGAGGGCCGCCTGGCTGCCCATCCTGCCCATAAGGTTAATTATGATCAGCCAATTGAATTTGAATTTAACGGCAAAATGTATCCGGCCTTTGAAGGGGATACGATAGCCAGCGCCCTGTGGGCCGCCGGTGTGCGGGTCTTGGGGCGGTCCTTCAAATACCATCGGCCCCGTGGAGCTTTTGCCCTTACCTCGGGCGATAGTAATACTATGGTTCGGGTTAACGACGAACCGAATGCCCGGGCCAGTATCATACTGGTCGAACCCGGTATGGACGTCAAGCCCCAAAATGTCTGGCCTTCTTTAGGGGCAGATGTCATGTCGTTGACCGGCCTGGGATCGCGCTTTATGCCGGTTGGTTTCTATTACAAAACCTTTATTCGCCCCAAGGCGCTTTGGCCTACCTACGAAAAGATTCTGCGTAATGCGGCCGGCTTGGGTTTTGTTACGACCGATATTCCCGGAACATACTACGACAAAAAATACGAGTTTGCCGACGTTCTGGTGATCGGTGGTGGCCCGGCCGGAATGAGCGCCGCGTTGAGCGCGGCTAAGGCCGGTGCCCGAGTGCTTCTTCTCGACGAAAATCCCTACTTAGGCGGACATCTCGCCTACGAGCGCTACCGCGTCACTGACAGCGATGGCCGGGAGATGGCCGCCTATGAGTTAGCCCATCACCTGGCCGGAGCGGTATTGGAGCAGCCCAATATTAAAGTCGAACTCAACACCAGTGCCTTTGGTATTTACGACCAGCTGTGGGTTGGTGCAGCCAAGGAAGATACCCGCTTGCTCAAGATTAGAGCGAAATCGTTAGTCATTGCCAATGGCGCTTTTGAGCAGCCGCTTATCTTCGAAAATAGCGATCTGCCTGGGGTAATGCTGGCTTCGGCAGTTCAGCGTTTAATGCACCTGTACGGGGTCAAGCCGGGCGAGCGGGCCGTCGTCCTCTCGGCCAACCGGGATGGCCTGCAAACCGCCATCGATTTGCACACCGCCGGGGTGCGAGTGGGTACAGTGGTTGAGCTGCGCTCGAAGCCCGATGAGGATTTGGTAGCTGCGTTGACAGAACTCGGAAGTTCGGTCCGCAGGGATTGTATCGTGACCAAAGTCCGCGGCCAAAGTGGCGTCACCGGCGTTATTTTGGAAGCGGCGGAAATTTCTCCGGGAACCGGTAACATTATCCTTAAGCCCAATACAAAAGAAGTTGCCTTATGCGATTTGTTGGTCACCTCTGTCGGCTGGACGCCGGCGGTTGGACTGTTGTATCAGGCCAAAACCACGCTGCGTTTCGACGAGCAGCGGGCCGAATTTTTGCCGGCCGACTATCCGCCCAAAGTTCATGCCGCCGGGCGTGTAGCCGGCACCCATAATGTCAGAACCGAATTATTAGAAGGTGAAATAGCCGGCCTGAATGCCGCGGCTGAAGTAGGGTATGGCCGGGGAGCGGCCAAGAAGTTAACCGATCAGGTAGCCGGGCTCAAGGCAGCCGAACCGGTGCGCACCTCGGATTTGATTTTTGTGCCCGGTGGCAAACAGAGCTTCATCAGCTTCGACGAAGATGTGTCGATCAAGGATTTACAGGATGCGGTAAAAGAGGGGTATGACAGCATGGAACTCCTCAAGCGGTACAGCACCCTGAGCATGGGACCGAGCCAGGGTAAATATGAAAGCGCCAACACTATAGCCCTGTGCGCCCAGGCCAATGAGCAAACTGCAACTGAAACCGGTACTACGACAAGCCGTCCGCCGTTTACTTCGGTGCCGTTGGGGGTTTTGGCCGGGCGGGTAATGGAACCGGTCAAATATTCGCCGATGCATGCCTGGCACGTTTCGCACGGCGCCTCGATGATGAATGCCGGGTTGTGGAAGCGCCCCGAACATTATGGTGATCCCGCGGCCGAAGTGATCAGTACCCGTAACAGTTTGGGTATTATCGACGTAAGCACGCTGGGTAAACTGCAAATCAGGGGCAAGGATATACCGGCCCTGCTGGAAATGCTCTATACCAATAAGTGGAGCAAACTTGAGCCGGGGCGGGCTCGCTATGGAGTCATCTGCAACGAAGAAGGTATTGTCACCGATGATGGCGTGGCTGCACGGCTCGATGAAGAGAGTTGGTACGTCACGGCAACGTCGGGCGGTGCCAGCGCCCT
Source organism: Anaerolineae bacterium (assembly GCA_041576335.1). Lineage (GTDB taxonomy): Bacteria > Chloroflexota > Anaerolineae > 4572-78 > J111 > JANQQF01. The sequence continues at coordinate 2,293 of JBFGLD010000797.1, forward strand.
GTACGAGAGCATTGAGTGGAACTTGCAGTCAGGCTGGAATTTTAAGGTCCACGTTGTCAATCTTACCGACACCTACGCGGCCATGAATTTGACCGGCCCGCAGGCGCGGGCGGTGCTGCAGCCGCTGACCGATATCGACCTGGGCAACGAAGCCTTTCCCTATATGGCCACTCGACAGGGCTCGGTTGCCGGTGTGCCGGTGATTATCTTGCGGATCGGTTTTACCGGTGAACTGGGGTACGAAATTCATGCCCCGGCCGGTTATGGTCTCTATTTATGGGAAACATTGCTCACGGCGGGCCAATCGTACGATATTATCCCTTTCGGGGTTGAGGCCCAGCGGATTATGCGCCTGGAGAAGGGGCACTTCATTGTTGGCCAGGATACGGACGGCTTGACCGATCCGCTGATGGCCGGTTTGGATTGGGCGGTCAAAATGGACAAGCCGGATTTCTTGGGCAAACCGTCGCTGGTCCGGGCACAGCAGCGGGGTGTAACTCAAAGACTGGTTGGTTATGAAATGATCGAACCTAACGTGGTGCCGGAAGAAGCGAACCAGATCGTCGTGCCGAATCCTAACCGGCCAATTGGTTTGGAAATAATCGGACGCGTCACCAGTTCTCGTTACAGCCCGATCCTGAAAAAATCAATTGGCTTGTGCTGGCTGCCAATTGAAAAAAGTGAGCCGGGAACCGAATTCACGGTTCGTATCCGTGGCGAACTCCACCAGGGCAAGGTCGTGCCGCTGCCCTTCTACGATCCGGAGGGCAATCGGCTAAGGAGCTAATCGCTTACACGATGTGGTCACACTGCAGACCTATTACGGATAAACACAGAAAATATTCTAAACAGGGTAGCGGTACGTCCTGGCCAACATACGTCAAGAAAAGGTGAAATATTATGATCGAATACCAACCCATTTTTCGCAGCCCGATTACGGTATCTCCGGCCCCGGCAAAGGTCGTATCTGAGCTTCGAGTTAGTGATTTGACCGGTGTACCGGTGGTGCTGGTTCAGGGGCAAGCGGACGGTGTCCTTAAACAGCACTGGTCGACCTTGCCGGCCAAACCGGGCCAGGTGGTCGAGGCAGGCGAGGTGCTGGTGGCCCGTCTGACACCTGAAGAAGTTTGCATATTTGGAAAATCAGCCGGAGCCACGGTGCTCTCTGCAGCCGATTTAGCCAGCGCCTTTGCCCTGGATCAAGCTTTTGCCCACGCCACAGATTTCGCCCACGGCAGAGCGGTTGTCAAGCTGATCGGGCCGGCAGCGGGCGAGGCGCTGTGCAAAATTTGCGGCCTTGATTTTCATGATACCGCCTTTCCCAACCTCCACGTTAAGCAAACCAGCGCGGCCAAAATCAAAACACTCATTGCCCGCTGTGATGAAAGCGGGACGCCGGTCTATTATTTACATGTTGACCGGCCGCTTGGGCAATATTTTTGGGAGATTCTGCTGGATGCCGGCCAAGAGTTTGGCATTGCCGCCGAAGAGTAGCTCCTCCCAACCGCAGAGGTCTGAGAGACCTCTGCGGTCTTC
>JBFGLD010000798.1:0-3817 GCA_041576335.1 Anaerolineae bacterium
GCTAGACATTGACGAAAATCCAACGGTTGCCTCACAGTACTCGATTTTGAGCATTCCGACCCTGGTCCTGTTTAAATTTGGACAACCGGTTGAGCGGATTATCGGCGCCGTGTCGAAAGAAGAAATCCTCAACAAGATTAAGCCCTACCTTGATGCTTAACAGGTTAATTACTTATACCAGCGACTGCCTTGGCCATTTCATAATAGCCGGGGTGGCCGGTAATCCACTGCAGCAAGCGGCTATGTCGTTCAGATTCGATCTTGAATCCTACTTTCTCATACAGGTTCAATGCCGTGAGGTTGTCGGTGACGACATTTAGACGCAGCTGCCTGGCGTGCTGTGCCTCGGCTACGGTTTCGGCAAAGTGCAGCAAAGAGTGGGCGACACCTTGCCCTTGCCAAGCCGGTTCAACCCCAATCATCTCAACATAAACTTCATCAGCGCTCGTTTGGTGACGAATATCAACCACCAGCATTAACAGCAAACCACGCAGTGCCCCCATGATCCCGTTGTGCAGCTGCAGGGCGTGCCAAAGCCAGCGACCATCATCAGGGCGAGGTGAGGTCGGTGTCTCGAGGACAATAAAACCCACGGTCGTTTCATCGACTTCGGCCATCGTTGTTGTTTGTAGGTGGCGCTGGCTTAATCGGAACCAGTCGCAAAGTACCGCTTCCGCATTGGGTCCCAGCACAGGCCCAAATTTATCGGGAAAGACGGAAACCCACAAGCGAGCCAAGCAATTGGCATCGGCCAGGGTCGCCGGCCGCAGCATAACGTCGTCGTGTGGCCGCATCCTTATTCAACTCGTCCCGGAAGCATGGTATACTACAGGCATGCACATCATTGTGACCCATTCTAATGCAGATTTCGATGCCATCGCTTCACTGCTGGCGATTTGGCGGCTGAACCCTGACGCAATACCGGTGCTCCCCAACACCATCAACCGCAACGTTCGCGATTTTATCACGCTTTACGAAACCCAACTCCCCTTCGCCACGTTAAATGACTTGGAGCGCAAGCCGTTCGACCGCTTAACCGTCGTGGACACCCAACATGTGCCCTCAATAAAAGGCGTGGATCCGCAGGCTGCCATCCATATTGTCGATCACCACGATCTGCATCCGTCGACTCCGTCCGGCGCTACCCTTAGCCTGGCCAACACCGGCGCTAATGTCACCCCGCTTGTCGAAGAGATCTGCAACCAGGCGCTGCCCCTGTCAGCGGTCGAGGCCACGCTGCTGCTCTTGGGAATTTACGAAGATACGGGGTCCCTGACCTACGCCAACACCACCCCCCGCGATTTGAAAGCCGCTGCCTGGCTGATGGCTGAGCGTCAGGCCAACCTCGACCTCATGCGGGACTATATTAATTACCCGATGAGCGCGGATCAAAGAGCCTTATATGAGCAGATCCTTGAACAGCTCGAAAGCCACACCATCCACGGTCACATGGTGATGATCGGCTGCGCTAAGGTTGGCCGCTACGTCGAAGAGATTAGCACCCTGGCCCATCGCCTGCGCGATCTGTATTATCCTGAAGCTCTCTTTATATTAGTTGAAATGCGGAAACATGTCCAGATAGTAGCCCGCTCGACGACCGCCGCCATCGATGTGGGGCAGCTTACCGGGTTCTTTGGCGGCGGGGGCCATCCACGCGCCGCAGCGGCCATTATCAAGGATAAGATGTTAAGCCAGGTCAGGAAGGAACTGCTGCAGCTATTGAGGCTAGAAACCCAGCCGGCCACCACCGTAGCCCAAATCATGTCCAAAGGGGCGCGTACCTTGGCGCCCACCGACACAGTCCGGTACGCGGCTGAAATGATGGATCGCTATGGTCACGAGGGGTTTCCCGTAGTTGAGCGCAAGTCCGGCAAGATTGTCGGGGTATTGTCACGCCGTGAAATCGACAAGGCCCGCCGCCACAGATTAGAAGGTACGGTCATCAGCCAATTTATGACCAAGGGCGAATTTTACGTGACTCCGAACGACGGGGTCGACGCCGTTCAAAAGCTGATGGTCGAGCAGAAAATTGGCCAGGTGCCGGTCGTCGATCGGCCCGGCGGTCAAATTATCGGCATCGTTACTCGAACCGATTTGATTGAACTGTGGCACACCGGAGAACCAGACCAAGCAACCCGGCCCAATCTCACCCCACAGTTGGAGCGCGCCCTTTCGTCCCAACTGCTTGAACTGCTGCGTGAAGCCGGGGAACTGGCCGTCGAACACGGCGATACGCTCTACATCGTGGGCGGCTTTGTGCGCGATTTACTTCTGACCATGAGCGGCAACGACGATCCCCTGGCCAAAGCCAGCCCCCGTTTTGGCTATGATCTTGACTTAGTCGTGGAGGGGGATGCCATTAGCCTGGCCCAGCACCTGTGTAAGTCCGAAGGCGGGCGCATCTACAGCCACAGCCGTTTCGGCACCGCCAAATGGCTGCTGCTTGAGCCCATTCCCTTTGCCCATGCGGACCGGCCTGGCCAAAGCGGAAAGTTGGCCTCGCTTGATTTTGTCACGGCCCGGACCGAATTCTATCGCCACCCCTCGGCCTTGCCCGAGGTGGAGCAAAGTTCAATTCGGCAAGATCTACACCGCCGCGATTTTACTATCAACACCCTGGCCCTGCGCCTGACCCCGGACAATTTTGGTGAACTGCTCGATTTTTACGGCGGGCAGAGCGACTTGGAGGCACGGGTCATTCGCGTGCTGCACAGCCTCAGTTTTGTCGAGGACCCAACCCGCATGCTGCGCGCCGCCCGCCTGATGGCTCGTCTAGATTTTACCCTCGAAGAGCGCACGGCCGAACTGCTGACTGACGCGCTTGATCTGCTCCATCGGGTCAGCGGTGACCGCGTGACGAGCGAACTGGAGCTGATTTTTCGCGAGCGCCAGCCGGAAAAAGCCTTACAGTTGGTTGACGACTTGGGTATTTTGAACGCCATCCATCCCGGCTTAACGGTTGACTCCTGGCTGGTAGATCGGCTGCGGACCCTGCAGTGGGGCCTGGATCAAACCCCCTGGGCCGGAACGACGCCGGCGCCGGTTCATTATTTTGGCCTGTTGGCTTTTTGGCTGGCCGGCGATGAGCTGGCCGAGCTGATTGAACGGCTGAACTTACCGGCCCACCAACGGCTGACACTCAAGCATACCTACCACATCCGCTCAAATCTCGCCGCCCTGGCCGAAGCCGAGAAAGCCAGCTCCCTCTACGCCTTGCTGGTTCCGACTTCAAACGACGCGCGCCTGATCGCCTGGCTGGCGCTGCGGGATGAGCCGGTCAGCCGGCAGTTGATTCGCTTCCAAAGCGAGCTGCGCGACGTAGCGCCGCTGATTGACGGTCACTATCTCAAGAAGGAATTTCAACTTTCCCCCGGGCCTATCTTCCGGGTCATCCTCGACCGGCTGCGCGACGCCCGCCTGGATGGCCTGGTCACAACCCTGGCCGAGGAACGCGGTTTGGTCGCGCAAATCATGACGGAGCAAGAAAATTAGAAGCACAAATCTGTTTGTGATTATTGACACAAAGAATTATTTGTGTTATAATAATTTCAGTAAGAACTGAAAGTTAATGTAGGGCCAAAGATGATGGCTGTAGTAACAAACATGCGGGAGGAAAACCATGAATGGCATCGTCGTTTTGCATCATTTTATCTATATCGTCATCAGCGCCGCCCTGACCATCTGGGTTGGACAGACCCTTTATAAGAACGGCCGTGTCTTTCTGGTCGACTCGTTCGGTAACAACGTCGCTGTGGCCGACTCAATTGACCGGCTCCTTATCCTGGGCTTCTACCTGATCAGCTTTGGCATTGTCTCC
>JBFGLD010000799.1:0-3816 GCA_041576335.1 Anaerolineae bacterium
GCCAGCCTCTTCCACTTTCAAGAACTATCGATTCAGGACGTTAAAGACTTTCTGGCAGAAAAGGGCATTCTGGTAAGAAACCGTAACGCCGATATTAAGGGCCGGCAGGTGGCAACCGGTTCATAACAAGTCAAAATAAAAAGTCGATGATCAAGAATCTTCAATTTAACGAAGCCGGTCTTATCCCGGTTATTGTGCAAGATGCCGGGAGTCACCAGGTGTTGATGATGGCCTGGGCCAATGAGGAGAGTCTGCGCTTGATGCTTGAGCGGAGGGAAACGTGGTTCTGGAGTCGCAGTCGTCGAGCGCTGTGGCATAAGGGTGCTACCAGCGGCAATCTTCAAAAGATACGTAAGATCTCCTACGACTGTGACGGTGATACGCTGCTGGTTCTGGTTGATGCGGCAGGACCGGCCTGTCATACCGGGGCGGTCAGCTGTTTTTTTAACGAGCTAATGGTTGAGGAGGAATAGCAGTGGCTAAGAAAGCATTAATCGTGGTCGATATGCAAAATGATTTTTGCCCCGGGGGGGCACTAGGCGTGCCTGGCGGGGATGAGGTTATCAAACCCATCAACGAGTTAATTGATAAATTCAAAAAAAATAACGATTTGGTTGTCTACACCAAAGATTACCACCCCAGCAACCACAGTTCTTTCAAAGTGAACCATCCGGCCGGAATTTGGCCGCCGCACTGCGTACAACACACAGCCGGCTCTGAATTTCATCGTGAGCTGAAGGTGGCCGGGAAAACCTTCTTTAAAGCATTTCAGGCGGAGGCCGACAGCTACTCGGGATTTGGGGGACATATCGAAGCTGATATCGATGCCCAGATGTTGGCAGCGTATTTGAGGGAACACGGGGTCGAAGAAGTCGTTGTAGTCGGGTTGGCCCTGGATTATTGTGTTAAATCGACGGCTATTGATGCCCACAAATTAGGCTTTAAATCGACCGTTATTTTGGACGGCACCCGCGCCGTGAACGTCAACCCTGACGACGGAGACAAGGCGATCGAGGAAATGAAGGCCCTGGGTATTACGGTGCGGTAACGGTAACAGTTCGAAGATTAACAAAGGGGAAGACTTAGCCGCCGTGCGGGCGGTCATACTTACCAGGGGTTGAGCAACTTTAATGCTCGCCCCTTTTTTTTGCAGGGGCTGGTACAAATTCGTCAGATCAGACCTTGCCAGGCCCAAACCAAACCATGTGACCAATCGGGCAGACGCAGAGTCACAACAAACAGACAGCAGTTGTGTTATGACCCACAAAAAAGATACGCCTCTTTCGGACGAGGAATTGGTGGCGCTGTGCAAAGAACGACTTCCTGGCGATCCCCGTCCTTTTACCGCCTTGGTAAATCGCTACCAACAGCGTGTGCTGGCAAGCTGCTTTCGTCTGATGAGCAACCGGCACGACGCAGCTGACCAAGCTCAAGAGGTTTTTATTCGAGTTTACCGTGGGATTCATCGTTTTGAAGAGCGAGCCAAATTTTCTACCTGGCTGTACCGGATTACGATAAACACCTGCCGGACAGCCCTAGCCAAGCGCGCCCGCCGCCCCCTGCTAGAGGAGAGTCCCTTACCAAATTTAGAAACGCAGCTGCCTGTAGCCGAGTCACCTGAAAGTGCTGTGCTGGCCCAGGCCGAAATTGATTTGATAGAACAGGCACTTCGTAATTTAAGTACCGATGAACAAACCATTTTGATTTTACGGGAGACCGACGGTTTAAGTTATCAAGAGATCGCCGATGTGTTGGAAATTGGGCTGAGTGCAGCCAAGATGCGAGTGATGCGTGCCCGGCTGGCCTTGCAACGTGCCTATCACAAACATTTAGGAGCAGAAACATGACTCATCTGACTGATAAACAAATTCAACAATTATGTAGGGACCATTTGGATACCGAGGAAACAGAGACTCTGCTAGGCCATCTTGATGAGTGCGAGCCCTGCCTGGATCGAATGAATCAGTGGCTTGACGAGCAGGGCCTTTATTCGGCTATCAAGAAAGATTTGATCGCTTCCGACGTGTTTGAGCGTGACCTTATGCGCCGGATCAATCGTCATGAAGCCACTCGAAACATATTGCATTTCAGTGTTGACTCGTTTTTCAAAGTCTTTGCTTTTCTGGCCGGGTCTCTCATTACCCTAGGTTTAGGCAAATCAACATCTGCAAAACGGAGCCGTTCAGCGCAATGACGTCGCAAGTTTGAGAATTTCACTTGAGGAGGTAAACTATGGAAATCGATCTTCAAATAATTCAAGCTGCGGTTAACGAAGCGTTGACCAACTTGCTGACTACGGTTACTCTGTTTCTGCCACGATTATTTAATGCGTTTGTCCTTATTTTGTTAGGGTGGCTGTTAGGGCGGCTGGCAGCAAGCCTGGCGGGCCGGTTACTGGCTCGCATTAATTTCGACCGATATTTGAAGCGGGGAGGGTTGGAACAAGCCTTGGTAAGCGCCGGCGTGCATGTTCAGCCGTCAGAAGTGCTGGTACGGCTTATCTACTGGCTTATTTTGCTTACATTTCTTTTGGCGGCAGTTGATGCTTTAGGATTGCAAACGGCTGCGGAAGCTATTCGTGAGTTGATCAGCTACATTCCCAATCTCATCGCAGCCGTGCTTGTCGTCATCGGCGGCGGACTGCTGGCGCGTTTTCTGGGGCAAGCAACCCAAACTCTGGCCGCCGGCGCTGACCTAGAATTCCACTGGATATTGGGTACCACAGTCCGCTATTTTTTGCTGACATTGACTTTTATTTTAGCCGCAGGCCAGTTAGGGCTCGATGTGACCTTCCTGGGCGGCGCCCTGGCGAATTTGGTCATTGTCGTAATCGCAGTCCTGGGTTTAGCATTTGCTCTCGGCGGGCGCGATCTCGTATTGAATTTGCTGGCCGGTATTTACGCCAAGGAAATTTATGATGTGGGGCAGGTTGTGCAGCTCCAGGCCCACAAAGGCACGCTGGAAGCAATCGGCACCCTAAAAGCCACCATTGCGACCGAAAAAGAAGAACTGGTTTCGATTCCGAACAGCTTATTGATCAACGAGGTTGTCGTAAGTCGTCCTGGCTAGGGTTTTATCCACAAAAAACGTGACCAATTGCTAAATTCTGAGTCGTAATACATGAAGGAATTTTGCCAATCTAGGGCAGACTAAGTATGACAGCAAGGTTACGCTGGATATCTAAGGAAATCAAGGATGAATATAACCCCCCAGTTGAAGCCGGTCATAAAGATATCGATTCCAAGCGAATTAGGTTACGAGAAAGTAGCCATTGCCGCCGTGGAAGCAACCGCTCGGAAATTAGGCTTCTCTATTGACAAGGTCGAAGACCTAAAAACGGCCGTGGGTGAAGCCTGTACGAATGCGATTGAACACGGCAACCTATGTGATCCTGGCGCAGAAGTCCACATCGCTTTAATGATCGGCCCTAACAGCTTGAATGTGAGTGTAATCGACAACGGAAATCGATTGATCCCTGACCAGCTACCAGAAGGACCAAATAAAGATAACTTTCGGGGAATGGGGCTGCGTCTAATGAGAATATTGATGGACGAGGTTCAAATCAGAACCCGGCCAGGTCGAAATGAAGTTCAAATCATAAACCACTTTACATAAAACAGCCAGCCAGGTTGTTTTGAAAATTTACGAGGAGAATACAATGACCACTAATGCAGCAGAGCCGGTCAAGGTTGACCTAAACCAAGCAGATTTAGAAACGCTAATGACCCTACCCGGAATCGGCGAAAAATTAGCCGAGCGGATAATTCGGTTTCGCGAAACCGTTCACCCTTTTGAAGAGCCGGTAGAGATCACGGC
>JBFGLD010000800.1:0-3812 GCA_041576335.1 Anaerolineae bacterium
ATCGTAGGTGTTGGGTCGAGCCTCAACTTGTGATTACTACACTGGGTAATATGATGAGGGTCTAATGGCAGAACTACAGTCGGAGAGAGCGCGGGCATTTAAGTGTGTTAGCTTGTGACCTGGATGGGACCTTGGCTGAACATGGCGAAGTTGCCGCCGAAACCTGCGAGGTACTAACCCTTCAGGCATTTCTGACAACCTGTTTTACGTGGGCTCTGACGCCGCTCAATGCTGCCATTTTTTTGTGACCAGAACGGTAAATAGAAGACGGCTCGTTGGGTGGTAATGAAGTTAAGGGCCCGTTTAGCAGAGAGGACGTATCCGTGCGAAATTGGTATCAATTCGATAAGAATAAAGCATTACAACAACTGGACGCGAGTGAAAGCGCCGGCCTCTATCAAGCAGAGGTTAAGCAGCGTCTTGAACAGTATGGCCCAAACGAATTGATTGAACGCGGAGTCAAAAATCCGTGGCTCATCCTGTGGGAACAGATTTCGGAGACCATGGTGGTTGTGCTCATCGTGGCCGCGATTATTTCCGTATTCCTGGGTGATTTTAAGGATGCAGTAGCGATCATGACGATCGTGGTGCTAAATGCTGCCCTCGGTTTCCACCAGGAATTCCGGGCCGAGCAGGCCATGGCTGCGCTCAAACGGCTGGCCGTGCCCACGGTCAAGGTTCGGCGCGAAGGACACGTACGCGAGATGTCGGCACGTGAATTGGTTCCGGGTGACATTATTCTACTTGAGACCGGTAACCTGGTGCCGGCCGACGGACGGTTGTTGGAAGAAGCTAACCTGCGCGTTCAAGAAGCCTCGCTGACCGGCGAGTCGGAGCCGGTCGAGAAAAATGCCCAGCTCGTGTTCCGCGGGGAGCAACCCCTCGGCGACCGGCGCAATATGGTCTATATGGGGACCATGGTGACTTACGGCCACGGCGTCGTCGTTATAACAGAAACCGGAATGCGGACAGAACTGGGCCAAATTGCCACGATGATTCAGACGGTTGAGCGTGAGCCCACCCCACTGCAGCAGCGTCTCGCCCAACTGGGCCGGTCACTGGCGGTGGTGGCTTTGGCCATTGTCAGCGTGGTTTTTGTTTTGGGTCTACTGCGCGGTGAGGATATCAAACTCATGTTCCTGACCGCGGTGAGCATGGCTGTCGCGGCCGTGCCGGAAGGCTTGCCGGCCGTAGTGACCATTGCCCTGGCCTTAGGGGCGCAGCGGATGCTGAAGCGACGTGCGCTCATTCGCAAATTACCCGCGGTTGAGACGCTCGGTTCGGTTACGGTCATCTGCTCCGATAAGACCGGGACGCTGACCAAAAACCAGATGACGGTCACCGTGCTCGATGTGGCCGGTGAGCAAATAAAACTGCGGCAACACACGGGCGGCAGCGGACTCGATGTGATCGCGACCAGCGATGAGGGATCCAATCTGGTCCATCCGGCCTTGACCCTACTGCTGCTCGGCGGCGCGCTGTGCAACGACGCTGTGTTAGAATTCGAGGTTGACCACCCGGACGATTATCGCGTGATCGGCGATCCGACCGAAGGCGCGCTGCTGATGGCTGCCGCTCGGTTTGACCTCCTCAAATCAGCTTTGGATCGGTCCTTTCTTCGCGTGGCCGAAGTGCCGTTCGACTCCGAGCGCAAACTGATGACCACGGTTCACCGTGTCTCGCCGGCATGTGACCACCTTCCGGCTGGTCTGGCATCTATTTGGGACGATGCGGGGAGTGCCGCCATCCCAAATTTCCTGGCATTCACCAAGGGGGCCATCGATCACCTTTTGGATATTTCGAGCCATGTTTGGGTGACTGACCACTGCGAACCGTTGAGTCGAACCTGGCGCGAGCAAATTGTGGCGGCTCACGACCGGCTGGCTCACGACGGCATGCGGGTTCTAGCCGTGGCCTTTCGGTCCCTGGTCGAGTCGCCGGTTGAAGAAAACGTCGAAACCGTTGAACAAGATCTAACGGTTATCGGCCTGATCGGCATGGTTGATCCACCTCGACCTGAAGTCCAGGCAGCGGTGAACACCTGTAAAACCGCCGGGATTCGCCCGATTATGATTACCGGTGACCATCCGCTGACAGCCCGCCATATCGCCAGCCAGCTCGTTATCGGCCACGATAATCGTTTTTTGACCGGCCGAGACTTGGACCGGCTGTCTGGTGGGGCATTGAAAAATACGGTTGAAGACGTCGCCGTTTATGCTCGGGTTTCGCCCAAGCATAAGTTGAACCTTATCCAGGCTCTGCAAAGCCGGGGTCATATTGTGGCCATGACCGGTGATGGTGTTAACGATGCTCCGGCTCTCAAACGCGCCGATATCGGCGTGGCCATGGGCATCACCGGCACCGACGTGGCCAAAGAAGCAGCGGATATGATTCTACAGGACGACAACTTTGCGACCATTGTTGCCGCCGTGGAAGAAGGCCGAGTGATTTACGACAATATTCGTAAATTCATCAAATACACGATGACCTCCAACTCCGGCGAAATCTGGGTTATGCTCCTGGCCCCCTTTTTTGGTATGCCCTTACCCCTGTTACCACTGCAAATCTTATGGATCAACCTGGTTACAGACGGCCTACCCGGCCTGGCCTTGGCTGTGGAACCGCCTGAACGGGATACGATGCAGCGACCTCCGTATCATCCCAAGGAAAACATATTTGGCCGCGGCATGGGCTGGCACATTGTATGGGTGGGGATGCTAATGGGCGCGGTGTCGCTCGGGCTAGGTTTCTGGGGCTGGTACACCGGCAACCCGGCCTGGCAAACCATGGTGTTCACGACGCTGACCCTGTCTCAAATGGGCCATGCTTTGGCCATTCGGGCCAACAAGGACTCGCTAGTCGCCATTGGATTACGCTCCAATAAGGCTTTGTTGGGTGCCGTACTACTGACCTTTGGGCTGCAACTGGCGGTCGTCTATGCCCCGTTTCTGCAAGGTGTTTTCAAAACGATAAGCCTGTCACTGCCGGAACTGATTATCAGTTTGGGATTAAGCACGATTGTGTTTTGGGGCGTGGAGCTGGAGAAATGGTTTACCCGGCGTCGCCACGAAAGCCGGCTAAGTACCTCGCCGGACGGTGCGGTGCTCGACTGACGGTCTCATTTAATTGATGAAAAGTTTTTCATTAAAAATTCACTTGGCCTTCATCAACCGGATTTATAATACCTGGCAGAAGATGAAATGGATGAGCCGACCGAAATTGCCTACCATTTCCATACTATCTCCACATTTATCGGCTATAATTACCTTGACAATTAGGAGGACCCTTCAATGTTGAAAAGAAACGTTTTTTTAGGTTTGGGACGGGTATTGTTGGCAGCGCTGGTCGTAGCTCTTCTGCCAACGGCGACCCGGGCTCAGCCGGAAACCGGTACAGAAAACTTCTTCTTTATCAATTATATCGGTCAAGAGCTGTATCTGGACCTGGATGATGTGCAATATATTGTTCCCGGTACGGCTACCGCCCCGCAAGGGGGCCGCTTAGCGCTGCGCTTGGATCCGGGCGAGCACAAATATGCGGCCAATGTGCCGGGGGTGCCGACCGGTTCGGCGGGTGAGTTTACCCTGGTCCCAGGTAGCGTAGTGGGCAAAGCAGCGCGCATCGAGCAAACTCGGCCAATCGTAAGAAGCGGGATTTTGCTGGAGGGACCTGAGGATTACGTATTTCTGTTCGATTTTGATCCCCGCGCCGCGCCGGTAGCGGAAACGCCGGTGGCGGATACGTGGCAGCCGGCTCCCGCAGGTGCTGGCGTGGGCAGTCTGGTCTGGATCAACTACAGCGGTGCCGACGAG
>JBFGLD010000801.1:0-3811 GCA_041576335.1 Anaerolineae bacterium
CAACTGGCTGTAGACGGGGCCGACAAGCCCATGCCTTATTACGGCAAGCAGGTATTAATGGCGCTGCATGGCAACCCGGGGTTTTCCATCGGTCCGCCGACCAAATACCTGATCGTCGTTGGACCCGATATCAACCCCTACGATTTCAACGATGTGATGTGGGCTTTGGGCACGCGATCCTGGCCGGTCTCGGACGCTATTACCATTGAGAACGGCGTTTGCGGCTGGGGCGACCCATCGGGCATACCTGGCTATACAGGCTTTAAGACCTATGGTGAACAGATCATGATCGATGGCACGATCAAGGTCCCCGAGCGATTCGATAGCTTCCCGCCGCGGGCCGAACCATTGGAGTGGGAGGAGAACGCCGTTGCCCAGATGCGCGCCCGATTGGAGTAGGCACAATTCCACCCCTGGCAAAGGGCTCAAGAGAAACTAAGACGCCTCGAAGAGAAAACATGAACAAATGACAACATCCAAGATGTACAGGCCAGGTCAGCATGTACACGGAGGCGGAACTTAAACGGGCCTTTGATTCGCTTTGCAAGGTACTCGAGCCCGGTAAGACCAAGCTGCTGATCGACAAGTATTCCCGTTCGAGCGGGTACACCAAGCGTTAGAGCACATACGCCACGGGCCAATGGGCAGGATCTTGGTGGGACCGATAGGTGAATGACAAAATGAGCGAGTCCTTTCTAAACCAACTATTCGAACCAAAAAGTATCGCTTTGGTGGGGGCTTCCGGCAAGGAGGGCAAGATTGGTTTTTTCTACTTAAAGAACCTTATTCAATACGGCGGCGAAATCTACCCAGTCAATCCGTCGGGTGGCGAGATGTTGGGTTTAAAAGCTTACACGTCTGTCCGCGCTATTAACAAACCGGTCGAGCTTGCGGTCATTGTAGTTCCATCCAATGTTGTTTTAGATGTTGTTGAAGACTGCGCAAAAGCCGGAGTCAAAGTCGCGATCGTGACGACCGCGGGTTTTAGTGAGACCGGTGATGAGGGTTCAGCAAAAGAAGCCCGGATGCTCGAGATTGCTCGTGCAGCGGGTATGAGAATCATTGGTCCCAACTGCTTTGGCATTCGTAATTGTCATATTGGTTTGAACGCTACTTTTTCTTTCCAGGATTCAGTAGCCGGTGGCCCGATCTCTTTTGTCACCCAAAGCGGTGGCGGTGGAGAGGTAATCTATATCCAAGGTCGAGATGACGGTTTGCAGTTTGGGAAATTCATGGTTTCCGGTAACAAAAGTGATGTGCAGGATTATGAAGTCCTGGACTACTTCGCTAAAGATCCTCAAACAGAACTGATCTGTTTATTTCTTGAGTCGATCGAGGAAGGTCGTAAGTTTTTTGAATCGGCTCGGAAGATTTCAGCAGAGAAGCCTATTGTGGTCTGTAAAATTGGACGAACGGAAGGCGCCTCCAGAGCTGCTGCATCCCATACGGCCGCTTTAGCGGGTAACCATACTGCTTATACTACCGCCTTTAAGCAGGCGGGGCTGATAGAAGCTTGTAGTGCTCAAGAGTTATTAGATGTCTCTAAAATCTTGAGTTGGCAGCCTTTACCGAAAGGACGTCGCGTGGGAATTGTAACTGCCTCAGGTGGTCTCGGAGTAGAGCTGACTGATTTGGCGGAGGAGGCAGGCTTACTTGTTCCAGAAACTGAAGCGCATACGCAAGAACGTATTAAGAAAATGATTCCTGATTTTGCCAGTGCTGGAAATCCGGTTGATACCACGCCGGTTTGGGGTACTTATGGCGCGGTTATGCAGAACACCATCGAGGCTTTTCAAGAAAGCGACCAGATTGACATCATAGTTCCTATCATCGTTTTACGAGCAACCAGAACCGTTGAGCACATTGAGGCAGTACGTGACGTCATCCTTAATCTAAAAAATAAATATGCTTCACCTAAACCGGTTTATGTTTGTTGGGTAAGTGAAAGAACTGCTGTGCGCAATAAAGAAATTTTTGAACAGGCTAAGATTCCAGTTTTTGACTGGACAGGTCGTTTAGTGCGTTCCGCCTCGCTGGTATGCGATTACGCTGCTTATGTGGCCAACAAAAATATGTCTGGGCCGCGTGAGGAGTCGGCTATGACACTGCCCGCTCAACAAAAAGCACAACAAGCGCGACAAATTTTTGCGCGAGCTCGTGAGCAAGGTCGTACCTACATACTGGAACATGAAGTAAAACGAATTTTGGCTGATTTTGGGGTGGATATCACCCAAGAGATCATTTGTGAAACTGCACAACAGGCTATGGATGCTGCGAACAAAATTGGCTACCCGGTCGTGATGAAGATGGTTTCCCATGAGGTGGTTCATAAGAGTGATATCGGTGGTGTCGCGGTTGGCGTAAGAGATCAAGAAATGCTTAACCAAACGTTTGATTCGATGCAATCGATATTCAAAAAAACCTGGCCGATAGAAAAATTAACAGGTATCTCGGTGCAAGAAATGGTCTCGGGTGAGGAAGTGATAATCGGTGCGGTTAAAGATCCCCAGTTTGGACAGATGTTAATGGTTGGCATGGGGGGCGTTTTTGTCGAAATTTTTAAGGATGTAGCTTACCGTCTTGCTCCGATTAGTGAAGATGAAGCACTTGAGATGTTAATGGAGTTAAAGGGCTATGAATTACTGCAGGGATATCGCGGTAGTAAGGGTGTTAATATTCCTTCTATGTGCAAAGCCATTGCCGGCGTCTCCAATGTTCTCAATGAATTATCCGAAATTAATGAGATGGATTTGAATCCCATCTTTGCTAATCAAGATCGAGTGGTGGTTGCCGACGCTCGAATGTTTATTTAGGGATTGTGATTTCATGGCGGAACTTAAACCTGTTATTGAATATGAAGATCTCCGCAGTTATATCGACTTGCTCCGTCAAAAAGGAGAGTTAAAAACTGTCACCACCGAAGTGGACCCTAACCAAGAGCTGGGTGCTATCTTTCTTGAATTGGCAAAACACCAGAATAGGGCGGTTCTATTTGAAAATGTAAAAGGCTCGTCATTACCGGTACTAATTGGAGCAACCGCTTCAAAACAAAGAGTCTGTCTTGCCATCGGGTGCCAGGAAACGGATTTAGACCAATTCGTTAAAGAGATCTTAGAAACCAAGCGAGAAGATTTTGAGCCAAGAGTGATTGAAAATGCCCCTTCCCAGGAGGTGGTCAAAATCGGGGAGCAAGTTGACCTGAATCAATTACCTGTTCCGACATTTTGTGAGAAGGAAGGCGGACCATATATCACGGCTGGTGTTTGTTTAAGTATCGATCCTGAGCACGGTAGCCGTAACGCGGGCATTTATCGCATGATGGTGCGGGGTAAGAACGAGTTAAATGTAAATTTTGGCATTCCGAATCGCCACCTTTTGAGGCATGCCCTTAAGGCGCAAAAGATAGGCGAGAAGTTACCAGTTGCCGTTGCGATTGGTGCCGAGCCGGCGGTTTGGTTATGCGCCTCAATACCATTTCCTGGAAGGTTTGATGAAGTTGCGCAAGCTGGGGCGATTTTACAAAGGCCTGTTGATCTTGTAAGAGCAAAAACTATTAATATCGATGTGCCAGCACGAGCCCAGATTATCCTAGAGTGTGAAATGGATTGTGATAATCTCAAACCGGAAGGGCCCTACAATGATTTTCAGGGCTACTATTCGGATGTGAAGGATAACTTCACCTTAGCGGTAAAGGCCATTACCCATCGTGACAATCCCATTTATGAAACCAGTATGACGGGGCATGTGCCGGAAGGTGAGATGGAGGTCTATCGTCATTTGTCGGTCAGGCAGCAGTGTGTTCAATTGCAGA
>JBFGLD010000802.1:0-3809 GCA_041576335.1 Anaerolineae bacterium
CTATCTGCAACGGGCTATGGAAGTCGAAACCATGTGGGGTCGATTTATTGCGTTCAAGGAAGGGAGCTAGCGGGATGGCCGATGACCAACACTCGACCCAAAATGCTAATGGCCCGCTGGCCGGTAATTTGGTCCTGGATCATACCACCGCCCTGGCCGGACCGTACTGTGCCCAACTTTTGGGCGACCTTGGTGCGGAAGTCATTAAGATCGAACGGCCCGGCCAGGGGGACCAATCGCGCGGCTGGGGTCCCCCCTTCGTGGGGGGTGAAAGCGCCTATTTCATGGGGACAAATCGGAATAAGCGGAGCCTAACCCTCAATCTGGGAACAGCAGAGGGACGCCAGATCTTGCGGCGGCTGCTGGAGCGGGCCGATGTGTTGATTCACAATGTCCCGCGCGAGTCGTCGCGGCAAAAATTAGGGCTGGATGAGGCCACCTGCCTGGCTATTAACCCCAACCTGATCTGGGCCAGCATCTCCGGTTTTGGCAACACCGGGCCATATGCGGGGCAGCCGGGCTATGATGTGACCGTCCAGGGCATGAGCGGGACCATGGCGGCCACGGGTGAGCCCGGCAGCGGTCCCATGCGTTTCCCCACGCCTATCTCTGATATTACCACCGGCATGTACACTGCCCTGGCGATTGTGTCTGCCCTCTTTGCCCGGATTCACACCGGCCAGGGGCAGGCAATTGACAACGCCCTGCTCGACTCCCAAGTTACATGGCTGGCGAACCTGGCCAGCAGCTACCTGATTGCCGGGGAGCCGGTCAAGAAACTGGGTAATACCCATCCAAATATCGCGCCATACCAACCTTTTCCTACAGCCGACGACTGGATCATCATCGGGGCCGGCAGCGAGCGGCACTGGCAGCGCCTGATTGAACTGCTGGAGCTGCCCGAGTTGGGCCGCGACCCTCGGTTCGCTACAAATGCGGATCGACTGAGGCATCGAGAGGCATTGATCCCGCTGCTAACCGAGCGTCTCCGGCAGCGGCCGGCTGCCGAGTGGCTGGCCCAGCTCGAAGCCGCTGGCATTCCTAATGGGGTCATCAATACGGCCGAAGATGCGCTCAATAATGAGCAGCTCATAGCGCGAGGGATGATCATCGAGTTCGAACATCCCGCTGCCGGGCACATTCGTACGTTAGGGAATCCTATGAAGCTTAGCCACAGCCCAATCACTTATCGCCGTCCGGCGCCGGTACTAGGCCAGCATACAAGCGAAATATTGGCCGAATTGGGCTACGAGCGCGAGGAGATCGAGCGGCTGCGCCAGGCCGAAGCGGTCTGATGGCAAAAATTGATGGAAAATTACTTTAAAAGCGTAAGTATTGCGGGCATCGGACAGATTCCGGTGCAAAAAGAAAACGCCAAATCAAAATCAATCTGAAAGAAGGAGACTATGATGCTCAAACAATTATTAGGTTTAATTGCTCTATTGGCGGCTCTATCGATGGTCGCTGCCCAGTGTGGTGGTGCTGCCGAGCCGGAAGCGGCAGCGCCGGCCGGTGGCGAGTCAGAGGCAGCAGCCCCTGCTGAAACCAGCGATCTCAAAATGGCGGTAATCTTTCCCGGAGTCGTGACCGATGCCGATTACAATACCCTGGGATATATTGGGATGACGTCGGTTGAGTCAGACCTTGGGGTGGAGACGGCCTATTCGGAAAGTGTGGCCGTGCCTGATGTCGAGCGGGTCATGCGGGAGTACATCGACAATGGTTTCAACGTCATTTTTACCCACGGGGGTCAATTTCTTAGCCAAACCCAGGAGCTGGCCAAGGAATTTCCCAACGTTTATTTTATCGGTGAGTCTGATGCTGCCCCGGAAGAGGCCCAGCCAAACGTATGGGTTATCGATCGGAATTTTCAACTGGGCTTTTACCCCCTGGGGGTTATCGCCGCCAAGCAGTCAAAAACAGGCAAAATTGGCTACATCGGCGGGCTGACCCTGCCCTTCTCTTATGCCGAGGTACATGCTATTGAGCAAGCGATCGCCGACCAGGGGCTCGACGTTGAGTTCAAGCCGGTTTGGGCCGGAGACTTCAACGATCCCACCAAGGCCAGAGAACTAACCGACGCCCTGGTAGCTGAAGATGTAGATGTGATTATCGGCTCGCTCAACCTGGGCATGTTTGGCTTATTTGAAGCGGTCAAAGCCAGCGATAAAGAGGTCTGGGCCATCGCTAAATATGTTGATAAATCAGAATTTGCCCCGGACAACTACGTGACAGCTGTGATTTACGATTTTGCCGGACCGCTCAAAGATATTGTTCAAAAGATCGAAGCCGGCGAAACAGGTGGTTATTACCCCTTGGGCTTCGATACCGGTGTTGAAATTCAATCCCTCCAAAACGCTGCGCCCGAACTCAATAGCGAGGCCCAACAACTGGTGAAAGATATCGAAGCGGGCAATATTACGGTCGAGAAAAACACGACACCGATTGAGTAAGATTCGTATTTCCTGGCTGGGAACTCAAAAGAACTAAGCGGAACACATAGGAATTCAAAATTGCCAAAATTCCCGAACCTCCTCATAATCAAAGAGTTCTCCGGGAAGCCGTCGAAGCCAGGACAAACCGTTCACATTTCACATCTCACGGTCCACGTCTCACGCGCGTGGACCGTGGGACGTAAGCCGATTATGACCGGCGCCAAAAACCTTGCGAGAAATCTCCAAAAAGGGTAGCTCTATGCCTCGGTTTACATAGGGACGTGGAGTCAGATTGATGACCGAACAATCGATTTTACAGATGAAGGGCGTGCGCAAAACCTTCGGGCCTGTCGTCGCCTTGGACAACGTCAGTTTACAACTAAATAAGCACGAAGTTCACGGCCTATTGGGGGGAAACGGAGCGGGCAAGACGACTCTGATGAACGTGCTCTACGGTCTGTACAAACCGGATGCAGGTGAGATTTACTTGGACGGCCAGAAGATAGAGATTCACTCACCCCGGGATGCCATCAAACAGGGCATTGGCATGGTCCACCAGCATTTTTTGCAGATCGACAACTTCAATGTGACTGAAAACATTGTTCTGGGTACCGCCCTTAAGAACCGCCCTACTGTGGATCTACGCCAGGCCGAACGTAAAATCAAAGAACTGGCTGACCGGTTTGGCCTGAAGGTCAACCCCCATACTATGATTGAAGACCTGCCTATGGGCGTGCGACAGCGCGTTGAGATTCTAAAAGTTCTTTATCGTGGGGCCAAGATTTTGATCTTAGATGAACCCACCACCAGTCTCACCCCCCAGGAGGTCGACTCCTTGTTCGAGTCGCTGCGGGTCATGGTCGATGCAGGCATGAGCGTCGTGTTTATTACCCATAAACTCCGCGAGGTGCTGAGCGTCTGTGACCAGATTACCGTGCTGCGCGAGGGGAAAAGCGTGCTGACCCTCCAGCGCAGTCAGGCTTCGGAAGAGGACTTTGTCAAAGCCATGGTGGGCGAAAACTTGGACATTGAGCATAGCCTGATCTTCTCTCAAGAAGATATTCGCAGGCAGGCCCCGGCCCTGGACCGCAAGCCCGTTTTGCAATTAGAAGATGTGGTCGTACTCGACGAAAATGACCTTCCTCTTGTCCAAAATTGCTCGTTTAAGATTCATGAACACGAGATTTTCGGCGTGGCCGGGGTAGCTGGCAACGGGCAGCAAGCGCTGGCCGAAAGCATTGTCGGTATTCGCCCGCTTAAACAGGGTAGAATATTGATCGACGAGACCAGCGTGGCCGAATCGGAAACCGTCAAGCTGCTTGAAACGTTGGTCACCTACATTCCTGAAAACCGGCTGCAAGACGGATATTTACC
>JBFGLD010000803.1:0-3807 GCA_041576335.1 Anaerolineae bacterium
GACCGTCCGCTCATTTTGGGACGAAGGACATACGCTACGTCTGTCCAAAAAAGGAGATCCGTGTGATGACTACCCAACCGTTAGATTTTATTCCCATGTGGGCCTTGTATTTCCTAACCGTGCTGGCCATGTTGGCGACCATGGAAATAGGCTACCGGCTGAACAGCGTCTTGCACCGCAAATCGCCGGATAAGACCGATGTTAGCCTAGGGGGTACGGTTGGCGCCTCTTTGGCCTTGCTAGCCTTTCTGCTGGCTTTCGTGGTCGGTTTTGGGACAAACTACATTTCTGAGAGGCGGCGTTTAATGATGGCCGAGGCCAATGCCATTGGCACCACCTTCTTGCGGGCCGGCTATCTCGACGAGCCGTACCGGACAGAGGCGCGAGATCTGCTACGCGAGTATACGGATGTACGCCTCCTGGCCGCGCAAGAACCAGCGCAGGCCGTCGCGGCTATCATCCGGTCGGAACAGATCCACAACGAACTCTGGGCCGGCGCCGAGAAGATCGTGACGGAGCGTGACTCGCCCAAGACTAGCCTGTACCTCAGCTCTGTGAATGAGGTGATCGACCGGCACGCTGAACGTGTCGCCGTCGGAGTGGACATTCGGGTTCCGCCGTCGTTTTTACTGGGTCTGAACGTGGTGGCTTTGTTTACTGTGTTCTTGGTGGGCGTGCACAGCGGTGATGGCGAAAAGCGCAATTACCTAGCCATGGTGGTTCTGGTTCTGATCCTGTCGGTGGTCTTTCTATTGATTGTCGATCTCGACCGTTCTCAAGAAGGCCTAATGCAGGTATCGCAGCGACCCATGCTTAACCTCCAACGCCAGTTAAACACCTCGCCGTGAAGGGTTGGGTGAAAACGAGGGCATAAGTTTGGGCTTGTGATCGCCACGGGCTTGCGGCGGATTTTCATTTGTTATCAGGGTAGATTATTGAACCCTAAACCCTTATCGAGCCACGATGGGTGTGCGTTGTAAACCCATCTGGTCAATGTGATGATCAAAGGAGAAAATTAGCGAAGTTTTTAGTATGTTTGCTGTAGCCAACAGGCCACAATCCGCATAAGACCATTCTTTGTCAGCATAACGGCGGAAAACGTCAAAGGTGGCTTGTTCCAGTTCCGAGGTGCTGTAGCGCAAAGTAAAAATTTGACTGGACAACAAGGTTTGTCGGAACTGAACAGCCAGGTCGGAGAAACCCCGCGCCCGTAGGAGGGTCATCGTTTCTAGCAGAATGTACTCAATTACAACCATCTCCGTCTGGCAATGAGGATACCCAAGGTGCCAACCACATTCAATCCGGCTTGCCGCGCCCGACGACGGCCGCGGCGTTTATCCATCAGTAGCAAGCCTGCTTGCAACTCGTGGGCCAGGACAATGGCTTCGCTTTCACCGGCATCCAATTGATCCAAAAGCAGGTTAACGGCCAGCGTATCTTGAACAGGGGAGATTTTTAACCAGGATGGAGATTTTAGGTCAACAGCGCCCACAGCTGTTGGATTATGCTGAATTTCATCGTAAACGGCTTGCGGAATATGAAGTCGCCAAACAAGCTGGGGATTAGGTCAAGGTGATTTAACCAGGCCAACGCAATCAACGGTGTGGTGTTTGATACAACTATTCGGCCGGCCATTGCTCAAGGGCATCCAGTTCGGCCTCAAGTTCTTCCGGGGTGTAGTCCAGGTAAGGAATTTTTTCCTCGGCCAGCAAGCGGATGAATTCCAGCCGGTGGATGCCCAACAATCGGCCCGCTTTGCCAGAGCTGATGCGATCCTGGCGATACAGCGACAAGACAAAGGCCCTCAATAAGGCTTGACCGGCGGCTTCAGTTGATAAGCCTGTTTCAATCAAAAGTGCTTGAGGCATACTCACAGATATGGTTATGGTCGCGTCATTCATGATTATTAGCACCTTTTAAAAACATGGTCGCGAATTGACCCGGTACAGGTATTATAACTCGTTTCCCGTGAAAGCGGAATGCATACGGTCTGGACATAAAAGTGAGACAAAATGACATCTTTAAATAGCTTGCCAACAACTCAATCCATCGAATTAGTCTACCCCGACAACGCGCCGCCGGCCTTTCACCTGCTGGCCAAACCGACCGGAGCCGCCTGCAACCTGGACTGCGCCTACTGCTTCTTCCTGGACAAAGAACTGCTCTACCCCGGCAGCCGCTTTCGTATGTCCGACGAGCTGCTGGAGCAGTATCTCCGCCAACTGATCGAATCGCACCAAACCAATCAGGTCACCATCGCCTGGCAGGGCGGCGAACCAACCCTGATGGGCCTCGATTTCTACCGCCGGGCGCTGGCTTTGGCCGAGACCTACCGCCGGCCGGGGATGACCTTTTTGCACACCATGCAGACCAACGGCACCCTGCTCGATGACGAATGGGGCGAATTCTTCAAAGAACACAACTTCCTGATCGGCCTCAGTATCGACGGGCCGCGGGAGCTGCACGACATCTACCGGCTCGATAAGGGCGGCCGGCCCACCTTTGACAAAGTGATGCGCGGTCTGCGCCTGCTGCAAAAGCACGGGGTGGAGTACAACCTGCTGACCACCGTCAACCGGGTCAACGCCGACTATCCGCTGGAGGTCTATCGATTTCTGCGGGACGAGGCCGGCACCGACTGGATGCAGTTCATTCCGGTGGTGGAGCGGATCAATGCCGATGGCCGCACCCTGTACCAGCAAGGGGACACGGTCTCCGAGCGCTCGGTGCTGCCGGAGCAGTTCGGTCGCTTTTTGAGCACCATCTTCGATGAGTGGGTGCGGCACGATGTGGGCCGGATCTACGTGCAAACCTTTGAGGCGGCCATGCGCAACTGGGTGGGGCTGCCCTCATCCGGCATGTGCGTCTTTAATGAAACATGTGGCCAGGGCCTGGCCATCGAGCACAACGGCGACCTGTACGCCTGTGACCATTTCGTGGAGCCGGATTATCACCTGGGCAATATCCAGGAAGAGCACATGATCGAGCTGGTCGCCTCGGAGCAGCAGCTGCAGTTTGGCGCAGACAAGCGGGACACCTTGCCCCAATACTGCCTGGACTGCGAGGTGCGCTTTGCCTGTCACGGCGAGTGTCCCAAGAACCGGTTTTTGACAACGCCCGATGGCGAGCCGGGCCTGAACTACCTGTGCGCGGGCTTCAAGCATTTTTTCCATCATATTGATTATCCCGCGCACATTATGACCGAACTGATCCGGCGGGGCCGGCCGGCGGAGGAGGTGATGCAGATACTGGCGGCGGAGGAGGCCAAGCTGCAAACGGCCCTGGCCCAGGCCGGCCGCAACGATCCCTGCCCCTGTGGCAGCGGGCGCAAGTTTAAGCAATGTCACGCCAGACCGGGCCAAAAACCACCCCTGAATCCCGCACCCGCAGGGCAGGGCACGTTTGTGACTCGTTAGAACTGACAATCCAGAATGGCAAAGAAAGGAAGGTGAATTGCCGCGACCAAATCCGGAATATTAAGAGAGGCACAAAAGGACTATCCAGGCAACTTTTAAGAACAACTATTTCTATTAAAAAGAAAGGAACAAACAATGCCTAATGGTAAACCAAATATTTTAATCTTGTGGGGCGATGACATCGGCTGGTGGAATATCAGCTATAACAGCCGGGGGCAGATGGGCTACCGGACCCCGAACATTGACCGGGTGGCCAACGAAGGCGTTGCCTTCACCGATTACTACGGCCAGCAGAGCTGTACGGCCGGACGGGCTGCCTTTATCACCGGCCAAAACCCAATCCGCACGGGCCTGACCAAGGTTGGCATGCCCGGCGCGAATCTCGGCATAC
>JBFGLD010000804.1:0-3802 GCA_041576335.1 Anaerolineae bacterium
ATCGCCAGGATTCATGAGCTGAACCTCGAGTCAACTTTTTCCTTTTGTTGCTTTCAGGGAGCTAGCCGGTTGGCTTTCGCCAACGAGGGCTCTTGGCCTATCTGTGCGGGGCGGAGGGCGATTGATTAATACGTAAGGCTCGAGATCAAGTAAGCGCCGGTAGAGATAGCTTCCCAAGACGCGAACGGTAGCAATCGTCGGTGCAGCCAACAGCAGTCCGAGGGCACCCCCAACGCTGGCCCCGGCAATAATCCCGACAATAACGATAGCCGGAGATAATTGGAGTCGGCTGCCGATGATCCGCGGCACCAAATAATTCGTATCAATCTGCCACAGGACAAAGTAGAAGCCAGCCACGATGAGGGCAAACGCCCAGACAGGTAGCGGAATCCAGGAGGATCCTTGAAAGAAAGCAAAGATGACTCCAACAGCACCCGATATACTGTAGCCCCAATTAGGAATGAGCTCCAACAAAGCGGCCACAATTCCCAATAACAAGGCACTTCTGATGCCCAAGAGGGCGGTCGAAACGCCAACGATAATGCCAACAATTATAGCTAACGTAACTTGACCAATGAAATAGGTCTTCCAGACTTTATCTATCTCGTGGCGAAGCTGCTTGAATTCGTCCAGGTAATCAGGCGGTATCCAACTATCTACCCATACGCTAAAACGGTTCGCATCTAACAAGAAATAATAACCGACCACAAGGATAAAGATGGCCCAGATAAATCCGCCGGCGATGTCAACGGCCACATTAGCGGCCAGCGAGGCCAAAGGTGATAGAGCTTGATCCAGGCTGCCGGTCACCGGCTCGATGAGCAAACCTAAATTTATGCTGATCCCACCGATGCTAAGTTGATACCCCATCGCCTCGCTCAATTGACTGGTAATTTCCTCCTCAAGGTCAACATCGAGATTATTGATTTGCCTGACTATGACCGGCGTGGCCAATGTCGGGATCAGGGCCAACACCGTAATAAACACAATATAGACAATTGCCGCAGCCAAGCCTCGCTTCAAGGGCGTGCGCTTGGTAAGCCAATTGACAACAGGGGTGAGCAAGTAAGCAAAAATGACGGCCACGACCAAGGGCGCTAATACAATGCTAAAACGCCAGATCGCCAGACCGACCAAGATGAGACAGATGACCAAGATGATACGTTTTGTTGCCGGTGTCCACTTAGGTGCAGGTGACAAGGTTGTGCTCCACAAAAAAGGAGATACGATGGTGGCATCTCCTGGTCAAACTGGTTTAGCTAATACTTAATCTAAACACCCATAATTGTACTACGAATAATCTAGATGTTGGGCCGGCTTCATACGCTAACCCTAACAGAGAATTTGTATTACCGCACGAAGCCCACCTGCTCAACCGGCCAGTATGAAAACCAGGCTCGGCCTACTACATCACTCAACGGTACCGTCCCAAAACTTCGCGAGTCGTTAGAAAAGTCCCGATTATCTCCCAGGACAAAAATATGAAGGGGCGGTACCGTGGTCGGGCCAAACGACCCCGTCGTCGCATCTGCCAGGTACGGCTCAGCTAAAATCTGGCCGTTCACATATACGGTTCCGTTGTGAATCTCGACGACATCCCCGGGTAGGCCGATAACTCGTTTGATTAGCAACTCATCGCCCTGCGTCTGGAGACTAATTACCACGACATCACCGCGTTCAGGTCCGCTGAACCCTAAGTAGTGCCGGAAATAGGGATTATAAGAAAGTTTTTCAACAATTAAGCGCTGGTCAGTATGAAGATTTGGTTCCATACTTTGACCATATACCCGCGTAGCCTGAGCCAAAAACAAATTGATCAGTAAGGCAATCAGGACCGCCGGCACAATTGTTTCCAGAAATTCTCTGGTCAGATGAAGGACTCTTTTCAAGAAAAATTTCTTGGGTGGTGGTTCAGGTTCCCAATAGTACTCGTCGGGCTGCTGAAATTGGCCTGGATACATGATTCAATACGTCCTCATTGTTGATTATTTAAGGCGTGGGCCCAGCGTTAGCTGCTAACGTCGATTACGGTCTCGTCCACCACCGCGTCGATTACCACCTCCACCCCGACGAGAGTTACTAGGTCTCCGATCTCTTTGACGGGCCTCGTCGAGAGTCCAACCCTCTAACACAGCCTGACGTGAGAGGCGGATTTTTCCGTCATTATCGATATTGGTGACCATAACCATAATCTCATCGCCCAATTGTACCACGTCTTCTACAGATGGTACACGATAGTCGGCCAATTGTGATATCGGCACCAAACCATCAGTATTAGGCAAAATTTCAACGAAGGCACCAAAATCGGCAATGCGTACGACTTTGCCGGTATAAATTTTGCCGAGTTCGGCTTCTTCGATTAAGGCTTCAATATGAGCGATAGCTTGTTCACTCGCTTCCTGGCTAGCAGCCGCGATGTAAACGGTTCCGTCGTCATCAATATCTATCTTCGCCCCCGTTTCATCCTGGATATTGCGGATTATCTTGCCTCCAGGTCCAATAATTTTACCAATCTTTTCCGGATCGATCCGGAGTGTACAAATACTGGGGGCATAAGGTGAAAATTGCTGGCGCGGCTCGGCGATAATTTCCCGCATTCTGTCGAGAATATGCAATCGCCCCTCATACGCCTGGGCCAGGGCTTGCTTCATTATTTCCCAATCGAGGCCGCTGATCTTTATATCCATTTGGAGAGCCGTAATGCCTTCACGGGTTCCAGCCACCTTAAAGTCCATATCACCTAACGCATCTTCCAAGCCCAAGATATCGGTCAAGACTGCAAACCGGTCGCCTTCTTGAATCAGCCCCATGGCCACACCGGCAACGGGAGCTTTAATGGGGACACCCGCATCCATGAGACAGAGAGTGCTGCCGCATACGCTCGCCATGGACGATGAGCCGTTCGACGCTAAAACTTCAGAGACTAGTCGCAGCGTATATGGAAAATCATCAAAGTCAGGTAATACGCTCAGCAGCGCCCGTTCAGCCAGGGCACCATGCCCGATGGAGCGGCGGTTGGGTGACCCTACCCGGCCCACCTCACCTGTGGAAAAGGGTGGAAAATTGTAATGATGAATATATCGCTTGAAGTCTCTCGGACTTAAGGTATCCAGTCGCTGCTCATCACGAGGCGTGCCCAAAGTGGCAATTGTAAGTGCCTGGGTTTCCCCTCGGGTAAAGAGACCCGAGCCGTGGCCCCGGGGCAAAATCCCGACATCTCCCCATATCGGGCGAACCGTTTTTGTATCACGCCCGTCAGGCCGAATACCATCCCTCAAGATTCGCGCCCGAACAGCTTTCTTCAACACGTCACTAAAGATCGCGTGCACCTCTTTGGGCGTTATCGTCTCGTCGTTTTCAAAGTGAGCCACGAGTTCATCTCGAACAGTAGTGATAGCCGCATCACGTTCCTGTTTGTCACCCTCTACAAGCAGCGCGTCTTCAACCTTATGGCCTAACCGCTCTTTTACTTTTTGCTCCTTCTCAGCACCGGGAACTGCACTTGCGAACTCAGACTTCGGCTTACCAACCTTGGCCTGCATCTCCTTCTGTACGCGCACGATATCTTGAATCGAGTCGTGCGCCAGGCGCAGCGCTTCCAACATTTTGTCTTCAGGGACTTCGTTGGCGCCTGCTTCAACCATCAAAATTGCATCTTCGGTACCGGCTATGCGCAGGTCAAGCTGGCTGTCTACCATCTGGCTTACTGAAGGGTTCACTAGTAATTCCCCATCACAGAGACCAATGCGCACAGCGCCAACGGGTCCGTCCCACGGAATATTGGAAATCATTAAAGCGGCAC
>JBFGLD010000805.1:0-3800 GCA_041576335.1 Anaerolineae bacterium
TGTCAAGGCTAAAATAAACGGCTTCGACGTCTTTGAGTTGATCGATCACATCACGGGCAATGACCTCGATGCCGCGGCGGTAAACGTCGCGGGCAGTGTGCCAGCCGATGCCGGGATTGGCAGCGTAGTAGTCCAACTCCTCGCTGAGAAATGACCGCAGCCCCACAAAGACCATATGATCCGGGGAAAGATTGGGCTGCTCCACATTACGGCGGGCCGTATTGGCGTGGCTCCAGGGGTGACCTTCAAAGTTGTCGGCCAAATCCGCATGTGAGTCGAATTGAATGTAGCCTACCGGACCTTGAAGACATTTGGCAAAAGCTCTAAAGAGCGGGATGCCGACACTGTGGTCCCCGCCCAAAAAAAAGGCCAGCTTATGCTTGCCCCTAATGATCCTGGCCGCAGTGGCCTCGGCTGCCTCAAAAAACCGTTCCCAATTCAGGTCAGTCTCAACATTACCGTAATCTTTGACCCGCGTCGTCAACCGCATTCCCTCTTCGGTGTAGTAGGCCACGTGAGGCGTAATGCTGCGGATTCGATCGGGGGCATGGCGCGCACCGGTACGCCAACTCACAGCTCCGTCAAAGGGAATGCCGAGTACGCCGATTTCCGCATCATCGGCCTGGCTGACCAGACCGCTCCACAAAGCGCGATGTTCAACAAGTGAAGTCATCTGACGATTTCTCTGGCGGGTAAGTAGATCATCTACGGCGCTGCGGTGCCTTCCCATCGCCCCAGAAAACAAAGGATTCCGGCCGCGATTCCCCGGGCCAGCACCTTGGGTTTGTGCTGTAACAGAAAACGATCATCCAGCATAAAGCCCATCTCGATGATAGCACCGGGCGTAAAAGGATGAATTTCACTAAAGGCGTGGTAATTGGTCATATTATCGGTGATGCTGGCCGGGTGTTCCGGTAAATCGGTATGGGTTGCATATTCTTTATAGAGACAAGCCACCAACTGGTCTTCTGCCTCGGAGATTGCACTGTTGGTCACCCTGGCCACCTTAAAACCGGTTGCCCCGGGAATGTTACAGCTATCAGAGTGAATGCTAACCAGGGCATTGGCCTGATAATCGGTGAGAAGATCATCATACTCATTTAGAAGATCAGCCTGAACTCCTCGCCGAGCCAATAGATCAACAACTTCTGAGGCAACACTATAATTAATATTTGCTTCGGTTAAGCCATCAGCACAAACAGCACCCGGATCATAACCGCGATGGCCCGATACAATACCGACCAGAGGCCGGTTGGGATCCCGGGTTGGCGTGTGAATGGGCGCCCGCACGGTCGGCGCAGCCGGCATTTGAAGGGGTTCAGCTATCTTAATTGTCTTTGGCGTACCCGAATCAAAAAGCCTTAACCCCATGACGATGCCGATTACCGCCAGTGTTGTGATCATAAATGAGAATATTTTCTGACCCGCACGTGCAAGGCTGCCACGGCGAATGGCTTGGAGCTGTGTTGATTTGCGCATACGACATACCCGCTCAATGATAACATAATATCGGAATTTCGTCTATAACTCAAAAAAATGATCGGTAAATTTTATAATATACGTTGACACAACGCGATTTAATAACTAGAATTAAGGAGATATTTATCAGATTATCTAAGTACTCATAGATACGCCGCATAACTTAATATTGGGGGAATTGTGCTCGAAAAGATTCTAATTATCGATGATGATCCACTCCTTCGCACATTAATTCAGCAGAGCTTAGAGCAGGATAATTACCATGTAACCACGGCTCAGAATGGGACAGAGGGACTGGAATTAATGGAAAAGGCCAAGCCAGACCTAATTATATTGGATATAATGATGCCAGATATGAGTGGATGGGAAATTTGTGATCGAATTCGCAAAACTTCCACTGTCCCTATAATTATGTTGACAGCTCGTAGCTCTCAAAACGATATCGTCCGTGGTTTGCAGGCCGGTGCAGATGATTACCTGATCAAGCCATTTCATCAAGCCGAAATGTTAGCCCGGGTGAGCGCCGTACTGCGACGCGTAAAAACAACCCCTGTTGCTTCCACAACTCCCATGAGCTTTGGTGATGGAGATTTGGTCATCGATCCGGGAGATCACCGGGTTACCAGAGGCCAAAAAGAAATCAATCTAACCCCGACTGAGTTTAACTTATTGCTGTTTATGGCACACCGAGCCGGTCGAATATTGAGCACTGAAGTCATTTTCGACAACGTGTGGTCCTACGATACGGAAGCCAATGTTGAAAGTGTTAAATGGTATGTCTGGCGTTTACGGAAAAAGCTTGAGGAAAATCCCAGCAAACCAAAATACATTATCACCGAGCGAGGGGTTGGCTACCGCTTTGCGCCCGGCTACGCTAAAGATGCTTAATAATGGGCGATACAAACAACAATCATAACGAGGCCGAAACAATTGTGTTAATCGTTGACGACTTGATGTTTTTGCCTCGCTTAGAAGAAACACTTAAAAAATTGAGTTATCGGCCGATTACGGCCTCCAACGACGTTGACCTAACCCGGGCGGTTGGCTCAGCCCCCGTCCTCGCCATTGTTGATTTGTTCAGCCGTAGTTTTGATTGGGAAGCACTCATTGGCCTGATCAAAGGGCCCAACAAAAAAGGAGGGCACGTGCCGGTGCTTGGCTTTGGTCCGCACGTCGATTTAGCTTTGCGTGAGCGAGCCCTGGCGGCCGGCTGCGATGCTGTTGTCGGGCGGGGAGCTATAGCCAATCAGTTACCTCAATTAATTAAAAAGCATCGTTGGGTTATTGATAAAAGCCCCTGCCAAAAAATGGCTCCGGCCTTGCTGCGCGAAGGCATAAGGCTTTTTAACTCAGGGGAATATTTTGAGTGCCACGAGGTTATCGAAGCTGCCTGGGTTGAGGAAAGGAAGCCGGTTCGCATTATGTACCAAGGCATTTTGCAAATTGGGGTTGCCTGCCATCATGTCCAAAATAAAAATTGGCGGGGCGCGATGAAGCTGCTGGAGCGAGGCATTCCTAAAACCAGGCGCTTTGCCCCGAAGTGTATGGGGATTAACCTGGCCAAGCTGGTCGCCGGCGCTGAGGCAATTCGCGCCGAATTGGTCCGCTTGGGTCCGGCATGGCAGGGTGAATTTAATAATACGCTATTCCCAACGATAGAAATTTCTACGGAAACATTTAGTTAGTAACGATAAGTTAACTGCCCGCATATCGCGAAAGGTTTTTTGATCTTTTTGTATTTTTGCCTATCCTTTGAGGATAGGCTTTTTGCGGTTTGACAATCATCTCAAAATATAGACACTGATGAAAACAATCGTAGTGATCCCGACCTACAACGAGGCTGAAAATCTGCCGGCTATTACGGCTGAACTTTTCAAGCTGGATATTAATGATTTTCAGATCTTAATCATCGACGACGCCTCTCCCGATGGGACCGGTCAACTTGCCAAACAGTATGCGGAACAACGCTATCCCGGACGTCTCCACCTTATTCAACGTCCGGCCAAATTGGGCTTGGGTACGGCCTACATTACGGGTTTTAAGTGGGCATTAGAACACGGCGCCGATCACATCATTCAAATGGATGCTGACTTTTCCCATTCACCCGCCTATATTCCCGAAATGTTGGAGAAAATCGGTGACTATGACGTTGTGGTTGGCTCCCGCTATATTCGTGGCGGCGAGCTTGACGAGCGCTGGAGTTGGTGGCGCTGGTTTTTGAGCTGGTGGGCCAATACTGTCTGGACCCGAGGCATTTTGGGCATTAATACCAAAGACGCTACAGCCGGCTTCAAATGCTGGCGGCACAGCGCCCTGCAACA
>JBFGLD010000806.1:0-3799 GCA_041576335.1 Anaerolineae bacterium
GACCGGTAATTTGGACGGGCTCTTGGGTAATGTAGACGTTTGTCTTTTTACCCTCTTTCCGCACCACCGGCTCGCGCAAGCTGACGATCACATCGTCGTTAGGGCGGGCCCCGGCCAGGGACTCAAGCGGACTGACCAACGGCCAGGTGTCGAGCCGGTGGGGGTGAACCAAACCTTGTCGCATACTCTCTTCAGCCTGCTCGTCGAAGAAAATGTCTTTGGTTACGGACCAGACTCGCTTCTGAGTCTGCAGCTCATCGCTCCAGCGCAAATTGATTACCTGCCCCACCAGATGTTGATGATCCTCATCGGCGTGATAAACCTCAAACAAGACTCCTTTGACGGCCTGCCGTTGCTCCGGCTTGGGCAAAATCAGGCGACCCATCCAGGGGGCTATGGGCCGGTAGAGTTCCGCTGAAACCGATTGCTGAATGGGGTAGTAATCGGGCCGGACGAAGGGCAATTGCTGGTAGCGGTAGTAGTTGCTCTTGGCCCGGGCGGTTTCCGGCAGCACCCCATCCGCCGCTGTTTGGGACTTGGTCATAATGTCGACAATATATTCCAGGGCGTGATCCATATGGGTCTGACCGTTGGCCAGGGTAGCCGTCTGTGAGAAGTAGTCGGTCGTGCCGGTATGAATCGTCTCCGGGCCGGCATCAAAGGTTGAAATCTTGCCGTCGCGCATGGCCTTGTTCCACGGCGAGTAGCTGAGGATGGGCCAGCGGCCGGGCCACATAATCGCCCCAACCTTTGGAAAGAAATCCCCGCCGCCAATCAGTTGGTAAAGATGATCGACGGACTCGATGCCGGGATCATCGGAGATAACCCCGCCAAAGGTAAAAATTCGAATTGGCGCCTCGGTGGCTTTGTGCAGATAACGGGCGACGGCTACGGACATCTGCCCGCCGCCGCTGTAGCCGATCAGGGTAATCGGTTTGCCGCTGTCAGGCCGGTATCCTTTCTTCAACAGGCTTTTGGCCACCTCGCGGGCCACCCCCACGTTGTTGATGGGGCCGTAGCGGGGATCGCTGGAAATGGCCACCTGAAACAGGTTGCGCAGAACGATGATAAATACCCAGACGTTGTTGGAGTTTATCGCCTGTTTTTCATGAATCCAGCGCCATAAGCTCGTTAGCTGCCGTTCGCCACCGAGCGGGTTGTTGCTGACTGAGAACGGGAATACATCCCGCACAATGACGGTTGGACCCGGTAATCGTTCCTCCAAAAGATTCAAAAAATTACTCTCTCGCTCCCCTAACCAATCACCGGAAAAGCCGCCGATGCCGGTCAAATAGACGACATAGTGATCGGCATCCGGTTGGTCATCCGGCGCAGACGCACCTTCATCGACGGGCTCCGGCTCAAGCTGCCGTTTGGACCAGCCGGACCACCAGCCCAGGGCCTCAAACGGCGATACGAAGGCCATCACAATGATTAGGATTAGCCCCAAACCTAACAGACTGAGCAAAGGACTAGATAGAAATTCCATTATTTTTCTCCTTCGGTGACATTGGCAGTGCGTTTGGTTAGCAGCAAGCGGCCCTGCTCGGCCAACTCGTCGGCCTTGGCCTGGATGTCAACCGGTTCGGGCGTGCCGGTCGTGACCCGCCACCACCACTGGCTCAGCCGTTTGGGCTGCAGCACCGGCAGCCGGGTCAGCAGTTCGTACACAATCCAGCCCAAGGCGCAGCACAGCAGCGCTTGCCAAAAGGTAAAACTATAGCCTACCTGGACTGCCACCAGCAGAGCCAGAAGAGTCCAAATACGTAACAGCCTGAAAATGTAATTCCCCAAATAGGGTAGAAAAACAAAGATGCCAAATAGCAGCGGGGCATAGCTCAACTCAACATCTCTCAGGACATTGATAAAAGGTCGCTCAGCCTCAAAAAAGAAGTCGGCTGAGAACCAGATGGTGCCGGCCCAAAAGATAACGCTAAAGACTAAAGCCAGGACGGAGGCAATGATGCTAAGAACGAAGCGTCCCGGCTTGACCCGGTTGGCCAACAGCGTTACGCTCTGGCCCAGCACATCAGACAAGCCGGCCAGAAAAAGGACGATTAGCGCTACCCCGGCCGGGGCTTGCTCTATGGCAACAAAGGCCGCCGGATCAAGTTTAAGAGCACCTTGGGCCAGGGCTAAAGCTCCAATTATTAATGAAAAAATATTTGACTCTTCCATAATCCTGCTCCTTCAAAAAAATGTCGCTTACCTGAAAATTGTCTTATGCTGATCCGGGCCCGGCTGCCTATTTTCAGGCACCAATTTCATCTGAGCGCGCCATAACCGCCCATCATTCCGAGCCCTCATAGCCCTCCGGAAAAATCTTGGTTAGCGCCGGAAGCAATACCGGCTGGACGCGGCTGATTCGGCCCAGCAACCCACCCCGGAAAACCAAGGCCACTAAGAGTACCCGCGCTGATAAACCAACTCCCATAATCCAATGTGCAGCGGCCACCGCTACGCCACTCCAGATTTTTATTATTGGCGGCCTGCGTTAAACGCTTATGATGATCCCTCAATAACAGGCTCAGGCTCAGACACAGACACAGGCGCAAGTCCAAACATCGGCGCTTCGGCCTCATCGGGGTAGGGTTCCTCTCCTCTCAGTTTTTTCAGGGTAAAACCGAGCATCTCGCCCATGATGGCGACCGCGGCGGGTGCAATAAACGCGCCGATTACGCCCATGACCGTGACAAAAACCACAATACCTACCAAGATTATCCACACGGGCATCCTCACCGATTTGGAATAAATGCGGACACCAACAAAATAGTAGGCAAGGCCTGAAATCACCATAAAAATGATCATTTCGATAAAGGCAAATGTCAGCCGGTCGACAGCAAAGCTGGTAGAACCAAGGGCCAGGGTGATCGCAAAGACCAGAATGGCCGATACCAGACTGCCAGCCTGCGGAATAAAATTGGGAATGGCGACCAACAGCCCCAGGACAAGGGGATAGGGTACCCCGCTCAGAGCAAACAATATCGTCGTGACCAGCCAGTAAAAGAGCACAATCAGCAGCGAGCCCAGCAGATAACTTTGTCCCAAGCTAACTATCCGGCGGATAAGGATGGCGTACTCGCGGCGTGAAGCGTCCGGCATGCTGCGGCCAATAAGCCCTTGGGTGCGCGGCCACTCCAGCAGAAAAAAGAGTAAGAGCACGATCATAAAACCATATCCGCCGACAAAGCTGGTAAAGACACTGACCCTGTCTACAATGGCCGCCACAAAATCGGCCGGCGAGCTTAATAGGCTAACCCCCGTGCCAACTAGCGAGAGGGCTTTCAGCCCATCAGATATAAAATCAAGGTTCAATGCACCGCGCAGTCCCCCTTCGGTTTCTGCCGATACGCCGGCTACAAGTTGTTGAATAAACTCACGGCTACTTTGAACGGCATCAGCCAGTGACCCAACGGCGTTGGACACAAACCAGCCGATCAGCCCCAGACTGAGCAGAAGAAAAACGAAGTAGACAAGCAGGGCCGACAGCCGGTAAGACAGTTTTACCCAGCGCTGCAGCAGGCGAATGGGGTACATTAGCACAAAGGCAACGGCAAAGGTAAATAAAAGTGGGCCCAGGACCGGTCGCAAAAAATATAGCGCAACCGGTACCAACAGCAGCAGCAGAACCCCCACAATCTGCTTTTGCCAATCCGGCCAGGTTGACGTTGCCGTCTGTCCGGCGGAGGATGAGGGCTGTTCTACCAATGTCGAGCTCCTCTCTTCTGACATTCATGCGAGTCCTTGCGGTTAATCACAAGCTTCGCCATCACAGACTACCACAATTAGGTCACACATA
>JBFGLD010000807.1:0-3794 GCA_041576335.1 Anaerolineae bacterium
GACCGATTTTGGCGGGCGCAACCCTCAGGACGTCGCACGCATTACGGGCCGCGATCCGGCGGCGTTGCGCTACCGCTACGCGCTGCGCCTGACCAGAGCTGACCGGAATCGGTTATTCCGCAATATGGCTACGGTGATGCGTCCCGGTCTGCCCGCAGCGGACGAGTACCGTAACCGGCAAGCGATCCCGATGAGTTGGATTCAAAGCATGCAGCCGATTCAATGAACCCCACGCTCACCTACGCCCAATCTCAGCGCCGACGCTTCCTGGCCGAACTATGCAACTTCATCCGCATCCCTTCCGTCAGTGCCCAGCCAAAGCACAGCGGGGACGTAAAGCGATGCGCGGATTGGTTAGCTAATCACCTACAACAAATTGGCCTGGCCCGAGTTCGGGTCATCCCTACCCCGCGCCACCCCCTCGTCCTGGCCGAGTGGCGGCAGGCGCCGGGTCGCCCCACGGTCCTCATTTACGGGCATTACGATGTCCAGCCGGCCGATCCGCTTTCCGAGTGGCGCGCGCCGCCATTTGAGCCAACGCTGCGTGGTGACAACCTCTATGGCCGGGGTGCGTCGGATGACAAAGGCCAACTCCTGTGCCACGTCAAGGCCCTGGAGGCATATTTAAAGACAACCGGCCAACTGCCGGTTAATGTGATCTGCCTGTTCGAGGGCGAAGAGGAAATTGGCAGCCCGAACTTGAAACCGTGGCTGGCGCAGCACAAAGAGCAACTCGCCGCCGATGTGGCCGTGATGTCCGACACGCGCTTTCTGGCGCCGGGCCGCCCGGCGATCACCTACGCCCTGCGCGGCGGGCTAGGTTTGGAGTTGGAAGTAGAAAGTCTGCGGCAGGATGTCCATTCCGGCAGTTTCGGTGGGGCGGTGCACAACCCAATTCAGGCACTATGTGAAATTATCGCCAGATTTCACGACGCTAACAGACGGATCGCGATTCCCGGCTTTTACGATCGGGTGCGGTGTTTGAGCCCGAAAGAGCGAGCCGTGATGGCTCGCACCGGGCCCACCGATGCGCAGATATTGCGAGACGGCGGAGCCTTGCGGCCAGGTTGGGGCGAGCCGGATTACAGCCTATACGAACGAACAACGATC
This sequence comes from Anaerolineae bacterium, assembly GCA_041576335.1. Taxonomy (GTDB): domain Bacteria; phylum Chloroflexota; class Anaerolineae; order 4572-78; family J111; genus JANQQF01. The sequence continues at coordinate 1,111 of JBFGLD010000807.1, forward strand.
CGCCCGGCGTTAACCATTAATGGGATCAGCGGCGGCTATCAGGGCGCGGGCAGCAAGGCTGTCATTCCCGCCCGAGCTTCGGCCAAGTTGAGCTTCCGACTGGTGCCTGACCAGGATCCACACGAGATCGAGCAACTCTTCCGCCGGTTTATCGCCCGCATCACGCCAACGACGGTAAGGACGGCGGTACGAACACAGCTCAGGGCCAAGCCTGCGCTCATTGACCGGCGTCACCCGGCGATGCGGGCCGCCGTATTGGCCTACCGCCGGGGCTTCAACGTACCGCCGGTCTTTCTGCGTTCCGGCGGCACCATCCCGGTGGTCAACACATTTCAAGAGATATTTGGCATTCCGACCGTCTTGATGGGTTTTGCCTTACCCGACGACCATATGCACGCACCCAACGAAAAGGTTCATTTATTACAGTTCTACTGCGGCATAGCCACGTGCATCCATTTTTTGGCCGAAATTAGTAAGGAACAGGCGACCGAAGGCTTAGGGCTGATGACGATGAATCGTGGGCCGGACTCCCAAGCGGGTCGATCGCCTGTCATCCGTCAACAGCCGGCGGTCAGTGGAGACAGGGCCGATGATTATTGATTTTCACTGCCACGCGGGCAAAGGTGACCGCATGACCGCGCCGTGGAATATGGATGCACCCCTTGAAGCCTATCTACGGCGCGCCCGGGCTGCGGGCATCACCAAGACCGTCGTCATTCCGACCGGTCATAGTGACTATGCTGTGGCCAACGCCCAACTCGCCCGGATCGTGTCCGGCCACCCGGACCGATTGATCGGTTTTGCCGCGGTTCATCCGACGCGGGATGCCGGGCGTATTTTTGCATTGATTGAATGTGCGGTAAAAAAATGGGGCTTTCGGGGTCTAAAGGTACACGGTTATGATGCCTTACCGACACGGGAGGTTTGCGAAGCGGTCCGCGCCTTCGGCTTACCGCTGCTGCTCGACGTGGTCGGGCGAGCTTACGTGGTGGACTTGCTGGCACCTCAATACCCGGATGTAAACTTTATTATCCCGCATCTTGGCAGTTTTATCGACGATTGGCGAGCCCAACAGCAGGTAGTTGACCAACTTGTGCAGCATCCCAACTTCATACTTGACATCGAACAAATTTTCTGGTAATATTTAACCATATGGTTAATTATAATACTACCTCCCTTGATTCAACTTTTGCCGCTTTAGCCGACCCAATCAGACGTGCCATCTTAACTCGACTGGCTTCCGGTGAGGCTTCGGTTACAGAATTAGCCGAGCCTTTCAACGTTTCACTTCCAGCTATTTCAAAGCATCTGCGCGTGCTCGAACATGCCGGCTTAATGGTTCAAGAGAAAGAGGGCCGGGTACGTCGCTGTCGTTTGGTTGCCGAGCCGCTCAAAGATGCGGCCGAGTGGATTGGCCAATACCAGCAGTTTTGGGCGGGGCAGTTCGATGCCTTAGCCGATTACCTCCAAAAAACAAGTGACCAAGAGGAGGGCTCATAATGGTTTTTGATCCGCAGCCCAATCGGGGGACTTCCCTGCAGGTTCAGCGCGTTTTTCGTGCTCCCCGGGAAAAAGTGTTTCGAGCCTGGACTGAGCCGGAGGCTCTAAAGAAGTGGTGGGGGCCGGTTGGAGGAACCACGCCGGTCGTTGAAATTGATTTACGGGTTGGGGGCAAATATCGCTTTGGAATGCAGTTTCCTGAAGCAGAAATTTTCTACGTCAGCGGCACTTATCAAGAAGTGCGAGCGCCTGAAAAATTGGTTTTTACCTGGCGTTGGGAACAACCAGATATGGATTTTGGCGAAAGTCTAGTAACGATAGAATTTCACGCACACGACCATACCACCGAAGTCACGCTGAAGCATGAGAACTTCCCCAATGAAGAACTATGTCGTAGACATAACGAAGGCTGGCGTGATTTCTTTGATAACTTTGCCCAACTTCTCGAAAGAAAGGAGGTTTAACAAGTTATAACAAGCTTTCGCAGCAGCCATCCGTAAGACATTGAGGATGGCTTAAGGAAACGGCTACTACGCAACTGTTAATATTATCATTGTTACAGAGGAGTGCGACAGTCCCTAGCGGGACGACAACGGGGGATGAAAATGGGGGGAACTACCCCCCAAGCCCCCCGCCCTACGGGGTTATTTTCAAGGGAGATAGATTTATGTCGGCAGAAAATAAAGTTTTAGCAACAATCCGTAACCAATTGCAGGGTGCCCAACAAGTCCTGGAGGGAACGATGGAGGGAGTCACCGCCGAGCAGGCCCATTGGACCCCGCCGGGTGTCGCCAATCCTTTGGGGGCGACCTATGCCCACATCGTCACCTCGGAAGACGCACTTATCAATGCGATGATAAGAGGGCAAGCCCCGTTATTTGCCTCCACGTGGGCGGGCAAAATCGGCGTGAGCGAGCCTCCGCCCAGTCCGGATCCGAATAATCCGGGGCTGCCGAATTGGGCACAGTGGGCGCGCCGGGTAAAAGTTGACCTGGCTACCCTACGCCAATATGCCCAGGCAGTTAACAAAGCCTCGGATGAATATTTAGCTTCACTTAGCGATGAGGAGTTGGAGCGTACTATCGATCTGTCCGCGTTAGGTATAGGCGAAAATTCGGTGAGCCAGCTGTTGAGTACTATTATATCCAATACTCACTGGCACACCGGTGAAATCTCCTGTTTGA
>JBFGLD010000808.1:0-3793 GCA_041576335.1 Anaerolineae bacterium
CGTTGGGAAGAGCAGGGGCACGTACCCAGTGCCTGGGGACGGGTGCGTGAACCCAACACCGCTGAAAGAGTTGCCCAATACTTCTACAAAAAGCTTCAGTTTCGCGGGGGCAAGAAGCCCGGCTCGCTGCCCCAGCGCTAATTCCCTTATCAATGGAGATTAGGAGGTAATGATGACCGATGCTGCTCTCTTCGCCAATTGGTATCTTGGCCTGGGCCTGGCTGCCCTTGTCGTCGTTATTGCCGCAATTTTACTGATTTTGGTCTGGAATGCGGCCCGGCGAATTTTGAACCTGGCGGTTGCAGCCTTGGATCTGGTCAAGCAGATCAAGCATAACACGACCCCCATCTGGTCCCTTGAAGAGACCAACAACACTGCCCTCAACGTTTTGGCCAATGCCGAATCAATCAGGGACCACGGCGCAGCCGTGGCTCAGGCGCTGCACGACGCAGAGACAAGGCCAAGTTAGGCGGGAGATTCGTAGAGACCGAAGATTAGAGGGTTGAAGAATTGTGCCTTAGTGAATACACCCGGCCCTCAATCGCAGACCTCTAAAATTGGTAAATGGAGGATTACCTATGAATATGGCTATACCGGCCGCAGCCAGTCAGGGAGCGGTGTTGACCATCTGGTGGATTTCGCTGGTGATTGCCGTCATCGTTACGCTGGTGGTGGCCTACCTGCTGGAAATGATCCGAAGCACCGCGGCCCAAATCTTGGATGGTGCCAGCGCCATCTGGATCCAGGGCAAGCTGGTCGCCAATGATACGATCCAAATTCCGATCTTTCTCAAAGTTACAAATCGGGTAGCCGGGCAAATTTTAGCTACAGCCGGGCAAATTGTCGGGGCCACGAGCGCCATAGAGCAGCATGCCAGCGGCTGTCCCGGGTGTCCGGCCTGCGTGTTGGAAGCATCGTCAGGAGGTTGAAACTATGCTGATTTTCTTAATGGCATTGACGGCTTTGGTTACCATTATCTTTTTTTCAGCCTTAGCTCTTTACCTGATGGCCATTAAAGATCTCCTCGAAGCCATTGGCGGCAGCCCCAACAGCTATCTGGCTAAACTGCGAATGGGACTGCGGGCCATAGAAACGGAAACCGGGCATCTACCGGGCCAGGTCACCCAGCTAAACGAGGGATTGACTGCGGTTGCGGACGGGTTACAGGTGGCCGATAAACATTTGACTGCGACTATCGACGCGGTACTGCACCAGCAGGGAGGTTGAGCTATGACAGCCGCAATTGCCTTTCAGCAAGTAAGCGTGCCGCTGCTGGTCTATATCATTTGGGCCGTATTACTGGTGGTAGCTATCTTTGGCGTACTGCCGCTGGTAGTCTTTCTACTCCACCGCACCTTGACGGCTGCTCGCGGAATCGAGCAGTACTTTGCCGAAATGGCCACAGCCGGTACCGGCATTGCCGATAATACCGGCCACATCAAGGCCTTGGAGGATACCATCAAAGTGGCCACGACGATCCTATCGGTGGCCGGAAATATCAACAATCACGCCGAAACGATCAAAACAACCCTGGCCGCCCGGGCCAACGGGAGCCGCAGCTAACCTCAGGGAGTTGCCGAGATGCTATTGCCAACAATCTTAACCTATCTAACTCTGGTTGTCGCCTTGATCGTGGTTGTTGTTTTGGTCGTTTATCTGGTCGGCATTATTAGGGCGCTTCGCCGGGCAGGCGACAACCTGGCCCGCTTAGCCGACGGCCTGCAGGCAGTCATTGACAATACGGCGCCACTGGAGGAACACCTGACCACCATCAACGGGGCCCTGGATACACTTGACGAGGGGCTGGAGTCTGTTGACAATAATTTGATAGGCGTGGCCGAAGTATTTAAGCTGCAGTAAAAATAAAAAGGGGGCATAACGATGTGCTTTAAGAACCTCCCAATTGAATTTGACGCCCAGGGCAACGCGTATTTACGGGAAGGCGTGGCTAATCCTTACAGCTACGAAACAAAATCTCTGGCCGACAGTGAAGATAAAATCAAAGAGCTGCTAAGCCGCAACGGCTATATCAAAAATGTCGACTTTGACCCGGTGACCCGGGTGGCCGGGGCGCTGGCCTTTCACAGCGTCGTCGACCTGCAAGAGCGTAAGGTTTTATCAACCAACTCGATGGCCACGCTGTTCCGGGGGTACGAAGTCATTCTCAGAGGTCGCGATCCCCGCGACGCAGCCTACATCAGCAGCCGGGCCTGCGGCGTGTGCGGCGGCGTTCACGCCACGGTATCGGCCCTGGCGATTGAAATGGCTCTCGGCATTTCGCCGCCACCGTTGGGAGTTCTGCTTCGAAATATGCTCCTCTCCCTGGAATACCTGTATGACCATCCCCTGCACCTATTTTTGCTGGCCGGGCCGGACTATTCGGAGCAGTTAGTCAAGGCGACCAACCCATCTCTGTTTGAGCAAGCCACCCGAACCGAAGCCAAGCATGCGAACGTGCACGGCTACCAAACGGTCGGTGATATTATGGTCGACTTGAATCCGCTGACGGGCAAGCTCTACCTCGAAGCGCTGCAAATGACCCGCGTCGCCCGCGAGGCATATGTATTGATCGGCGGCAAGTATCCCCATCCCCAATCCGTAGTGCCGGGGGGCGTGGCCGTGACGGTCACCATTACTGTGATGAATGAACTTTATCTACGCCTGCAGCAGTTCTTCGACTACAGCCAAAAAGTCGTTGGTATCTGGGATGACGTGTTTGACTTTATGCTCGAGTCTAACCCGGCCTATGCCGAGTGCGGTCTCCGCCCGGCCACTATGGCCGACACCGGCGTGTGGGATCGGCCGGATGTCTACGAGGGCAGCTACGCCAACGCAGATACCTGGGGCAAAGCGCGCTGGGCCACCCCCGGCATTCTGGTTAATGGCGACGTGGTCACCACCGACCTGACCAAGCTCAACGCCGGGCTTGAGGAGTTTGTGGAACATTCGTATTACGAGCAGTGGGCTGGGCACCGCTTCCCCACCGACCCGCTTGGTTTACCGCTCAGCCCAAATCATCCCTGGAATAAGGAAACCAGGCCCAAACCCGGCAAGCAGAGCTGGCGCGATCGCTACTCCTGGGACACTACCCCCACCTGGGATCGGATGCCGATGGAAGCGGGCGCTTATGCCCGGCTTTACTTAACGGCCAAGGCTCAGGAGCTGCCGCCCAGCCAGTTCCTCGAAGCAACCGGTCAGAGCCTAAAAATTAGAGTTCCCGGCAGCAGTTTACCGGATGCCGAATTGGAGTGGTACGTCCCCGAGCAGTGGAACGCCGTAGAACGCAACCGGGCCCGAGCCTACGCCATTCCCTACTCGGCTATGGTCACCATGGATAACTGGCTGATGGCCCAGGAAATGCTGCGGCAGGGAGAAACTAAAGTCAGTACAAAATTTGAGATACCGCAGACAGGGACCCAGATCGGCGTCGGCTTCTGGGGAGCCGGGCGAGGTTATTTGAGCCATCACCTGGTCATCGAGAATGGGGTCATTGGTAATTACCAAATTCTAACCCCCTCCACCCTCAATGCCGCTCCTCGTACGCCCTGGGGCGTTCCAGGACCCTATGAGGAAGCTGTCTTGAATACCCCCATCCTGGAGGAGTTCGATACCCCCGATCAATATAAGGGGATCGATATCCTGCGGGCAATCCGCAGCTTCGACCCGTGTATGCCCTGCACGACCCATATTCTGGTAAACGGCAGTGACCAGATGATAACTCGCGAAGTAACCACCTGTGCCTGTGGTATCGAGTAGAAGGTATGCGCCGGGTGCTGGTTGGAACCATCGGGTA
>JBFGLD010000809.1:0-3793 GCA_041576335.1 Anaerolineae bacterium
CATTTTCTCACCCAGCGTGATTATCCTGGCGGCCGTTGCGGCCGGATTTGGCATAGGGATCGCCTGGATGTTGAGCCAGATGCTAACCCGAATTGTCCGAAACACGGTTGATAACGCCGATAAGCACGGTCTGCAAGTAACCTTAATATTCAGTATCTTAACCGGGCTGTTGCAGACGCTGCTGTTTATGACCGGCATGTAAGCAGCCCGATCAGAGTTTTCCCGTCGTCGAGCGCGTGGCTCGACTCCAAAAAATCGTTTTCAATACAGTATTTTTGCAGCTTAAGAATCAACGTTTATCGCCGCTGGCCGGCCGGCAACCGTCCGCTCCCCACACAGAATTTCTGGGCTGAGCCGCGGTTTGCAGTCGACCAGCCGCGGTTTTTTTAAATCAAAAACGCTTATATAGTTGGCACGCCACTGAGGAAGAAAGTGGTCACCCCCAACCCCTTTGCCAAATCCTGTCCGGAGTGAAGCCGCAGGGTTGGCAGCGGGAGCCGGGGGTGAGCGCCATTTAGACAGGAGAGTCCTTTATGTTCGACACAATAAGACAGAAGTTAGGCCGTCACAACTTAAAACTAACCAAATCTCGCGGCGAGAAGGGCCAAAGCTTGGTCGAAATAGCCATCTTTTCGCCATTAATTATCTTTATGTTAATCGGCGTATTTGAAGTAGGCTGGGCCTTGCGGGGTTACATTGTCTTGGCCAATGTGAACCGGGAAATCACCCGCTTTGCCGTCAGGCCCGGCTATTTAGACTTTGCGATCAAAGATGTTAATACGGTGGGGTATCATAATGTCCTGACTCATACCTACACCAGCGTGGGCGGTCAGCTCCCGCTCGATTATACGTCGAACAGCAAGCTGGTTATCTCCCATCTCGTCATCGATACCGCCTGGCCCTGCGACCCGGACAATGACATTGCCGACTGTAACTGCGAGGATTTCACCGACCCGGGTACCAATTTTAATCAAACCCAGGTCTTTACCATGGATGATCTGATCTTGCACCCCGGCGAACCGGGCTATGATTATTACGCCTATGGCTCGCCGCCGAGTGCCGTCGACGATACGCTGATCGATTATGATTCGGAGGTCATAAAGCTGGCCCGCCAGAACAACAAGTTTAACTGCGAGCTGTTGAAAAAAGGCGGCATTCCTTCGGCCAATAACTACGTCGTCACCGAGTTGTTTTACCAACAACCCCAACTGTTCGGTTTTCCGCTGGTTTCAAATCCGCTGACCGACCCCGTGCCGCTGTATGCCCAAACGGCCATGCGCATCGTCTCCGGCTCCCGCACCGGAACCAAGGCCGACACCGTCGGCCCGACTTGTGAGGCCTATCCGATCACCTTCCACGAGGATATTTTCCCCGACCCGGACGATCCTCCCACACCCTGGGAGCATGAGATTGACGCCTTTCAAGGTTCCGGCAGCGGTAATTTTGGTTGGCTGACCTGGAATCCGGACCCGAGCAAAAATAATGCCGGCTATGCCGCCGCCGAGCTCAAAAACCCGCGCATGGCCATGCACGATTTTACCGATGCCACCGATCCCAGTGACGACCACTTAAACCTCGGCGACAATGTCTCGTCAGGACCCGGCGTCATGAATTCTAACGAGATCGACGATCTGCTGGAGGGTCTGCAGGGTAAAACGATCCGGGTGCCCATTTATAGCTCCGGTGGGGGTTCCGGGCAAAATACCTATTACACCATTTCTCACTTTGCGATGATTACCGTAAAGGAAGTTTGCCTGCCGCGCAACAGCTGCCCCGGCGTGTCGGGTAACGACAAGCGGATTAAAGCCATCTTTGAACGCTACCAGGACGACGCCTGCCCTGATATTGACGCCAGTATGCCCACGCCGACGCCGACACCGACAAATACGCCGACGCCAACGTCGACGCCGACAAATACGCCGACCGCGACGCCGGACTTGTCGCTGCCGCTAATGCACGTAAACGCCGTCGACGTGACCGTCGAGAAATCGGCTAATGACTATCGAGGCGTGGCCACCGTCACGGTCGTGGATGCGAGCGGCTCGCCAGTTCAGGGCGTCACCGTCCAAGGCAGCTGGTCGGGGGTTACAACCGGCACTGACAGTCAGATCACGAACAGCAGCGGCCAGGTTACGTTTATATCAAACTGGGAAGTTAATCAAAAAGGGCCGTACACCCTGTGCGTGGTTAATATCTCCAAAGCCGGCTGGGCCTACAATGCCGGGGCCAATAGTGAAACCTGCGACTCCGGGAGCAGATAGCTAGAAGGTTTTGGGGAGGCGTGGCGCGCCTACCAGTCCGAATTTTCAAATGTTCTCTCAAAAGATCCGAAGGCCTTGGCGGCCTTCGGATCTTTGGCATCTAACGTTTACAGTGCCCTCGACACAGGAGTCGGACAGTCCCTAGCGGGACGACAACGATACCCACAGGGCACAGGTAATGAAAATCAGGAACACAGAGAACGCGGAGAAGGCCCAGAGATACGCAAAGCTTTTTATTTTTTCTCTGTGTTTCTCTGTGATAGGTCTGTGTAACTCCGTGTAACTTAATTTTCAAGAGAGCGATACTATTAGCGGCCGAATAGTCGAAATTAACTATCGAAAGTTGTTAACAATATTGGTATAATAATCAATAAGAAGACACGGTAAATGCGCCAATCCTCACAGTCAGGTCAAGCCGTGGTCAGGATAGGGGTGCGTCTCAAAATTTGGGAAAGCACAGGGGAGCGCTTGCCCAGCCGAGCTGGATGCTTCGCGAGGGTATCCCCCTGATTCTCCCCTGGTTTGCTTAATTTTTAGGAAATTGGGACACACCCTCAAGATAGCTATCATCGTCAATCCTTAACAATGAATCGAGTTTCTACGCTGCCTAATACCGAACGATGCGGCCCCGGTCGAGTTACCCATGCGTGACCTCGCCGCCGTATTCGAAATCATATCCTCTATCTCTTCTACCCTGGCCCTGGATGAGATCCTGGCGGCGTTCACGGAAAAGACGGCGCAAATCATTGGGGTAGATTGCTGCGCCATTTCAAGCTGGGACCGCGACCTGGAGGCCGTAGTTGTCCTGGCCGATTATCTATCACCCGAGGCAATCCGCGCTGCGGCCGGGGTGGATGATGTCGGGGCCGCCTACCCGCTAGATCGTTTTCCGGCAACGGCCCAGGTCCTTCATCAACAGAAGCCTTTAGTTGTTTATGTTGACGATGCGACGGCAGATGAGTATGAAAGGGACTTACTACAGGCATTCCAGTGCGATGGCGTCCTCATGGTGCCGATGCTGTACCAGGGGCAAACCATCGGCCTGTTGGAACTATACGTTGCCGACCAGAGTTTCTACCAATTTTCTCCCGATGACATCGCGCTCTGTCAGGCGCTGGCTAATCAGGCCGCGGTAGCGATCGAAAATTCGCGGCTTTACCAGGAGGCGGAAGAAGCACGCCTCCATGCCGAGTCGATGCAGGTTATTAGCCGGGTGTTGGCCTCAGAACTGGATTTTCAACGCCTGATGCGCAAGGTGGCCAACTTCGCCTACCGTCTGGTCCATGCTCAATTTGTATATGTGGCCACGCCCGAAGGCGAAGGATTTCGACTGATCGCCGTGGCCGGCAGCGATAAAACCGGTAAAACCGCTAAATTGCGCCTGGACGACACCCCGTCAATCTTGTTGGGACCCGAAACTTTGAACCGGGTTCTGCGCGGCCCGGTGGTCGTGCCCGACATCCAACGCGATCCAACGTCGGCAGTCCTGCGAGAGGAAGCGGTGGCTCAGGGCTGGCGGGCGATGGTGGCGA
>JBFGLD010000810.1:0-3790 GCA_041576335.1 Anaerolineae bacterium
GTAAAGGTTGTTCCGCCCGGTATGGCCTCATCAGGCCTAAACACGTAAATCGAGGTATTGAGCCACTCACCTTGGCCCGGAAGCGCCGGTTCAAACTCCAGAGGTTGGGGAAAATCTTTGGCCTCGTCCAGCGACGTCAGCGGCACTACAGGCCGGTTAAACATCACCGTAATAGTCGGGTTCGTTTCAACGTCAGTCGTTCCCGGGGCAGGGATAACCTGGGTCACTTCCAAGAAGCCGGTCGTGCTAAAACGGAACGTAAACGGTTCGGCCAGCGGTGCCCCATCCGCGGCTACAGCCGCCTGAGTCAAAATAACATCGTAGGTCATAGCTCGGTCCAGGGGTTGGGCCGGTGAGAAACGCATGGTCCGCCCCTGATCGAGCCAGGCCATATCACCGGAGATGGGGCGAGGCTGCTCTTCGGCCGATTGAACGGAAAAAGCGCCGGCCGTAGCCCTCTCATCCATAGCCCGGTCGAACACAAGCTCAATCTCGCCATCAGGGGCCAACTCCTCACCCCGACGGGGAAAACGTTGGACGATGATCGGCGAGATCGTATCGGCCGGCACGGGGGTATAGGCGAGCCGAGGCGGCGGCGGGACGGTCGGCCTAGGTGTCGGCGTGGTCACAGTTTCACCCTGTTGGCCCGGCGTTGATTGGGCCGTGGTCGAGTTTGTGGTACAGGCAGAAAAAATTAGGGTGAGCATAAAGGCGATAACTAAGAGGTTGGGGATAGATGGCCTCAACAGAACTGGCAAACGGAAATTCGTAACCGGTAATTTTTCCACAGCGGGTCTCCTTTATTGCTACGGCACTATTCATGATACATAGACGTAATTCGGCGTCAAGGAGTTCCCCTCCCATTACCCACTTCCCCCGTCGCGTAGCAGCGGTTCCAACATCACCGGCAGCGGCAATAATCGATCATATTCCACTTGGTGGCGCAAACCAATGGTCCATAAAAAATAGCCCGGCGCGACCACTTTGAGATAGACCTCGTCGGCTTCGTTAGGGCCGGGGAGTTCAAACTCTATGAGAGATGTTTGCTCACGAATGAGCCGCTCCTCGCTTGCGTCGTGGGCGATAGTGGTCAGCCAGACGTCACCGCGCACCGGGCGGCCGCTGACGGCATCCCGAATATCAACGCGCACGCTGAGACGGGGCGCCGGCGGCGGGCTGAAGTCAGAGGGCGGGGATTCCAGTTCAATCTCAAGTTTGTCTCCGGGGCTGATTTCGGTAACGTGTTCACCCGCCGGCGTGGGAACGGACAGGGCCGGCGAGGCGGGCGGCATCGGGCTAGGTAGAGACGTAACCGGGCTGTCAAGAGAGCGACCGACATTGATGCCCCATATAAATGCAGCGCCGAGAGCTAACAGCAGAAGTATAGGTCCATAGCTGCGTCGCCACAGGGCGCGGAGTTTACTCATGAGCTGCAAGCTTCGTTACACGCTCGCTTGCGGCGGTTGACATGGCTTCGGGCACGTCGGGTGAATAATCAAATTCCGTTGAGGTAAACGCCTGAACAGTGAAAATCAACAGGGAAATAAGCCCCCAGCTAAGCCCGACCACGACTCCGGCGTCGATAATCCCGCGCCAGGGTTGATGCAGTTGGTGGACGAGGATGATTAGGAGAATGATCCCCACGGTCAACGAAATAACCACCGTCTGCCGCTTTTTAGAGGTGTAAAAATAACCGAGGCAGAAAAACGGAGCCAGCAGCACGTGAATCAGATTAGGGTTATCCTGCAAATATTTGGCCCGGGCAGCCAGGCGCGGTGAAAACCCCTTTTGAAACCCGCGGTAACCTTCTAGATAGGCCATCTGAGCAGTATTGAGCACTAGAATAAGCCAGTGATACCACCGCAGCTCATAAGAAAAGGCGTCTAACATAATAGGGGTTAGGCGGATTATGGCATATCCCAGGAGCAGGATAACGCCGGTTATTCCCCACAGCGCACCGAAGCGTCCTATCATTTGCACTTAACCGTCCTATCGACTTAAGGCCGCCCGCAAACTGCTGCGGGCCGCGTCAATCGTCACTTCATATCGTTCTCTGTTTAGAAAAATGCTCACCTGGGTATAACCAATCTCTGCCAGCAAATCGAGAGCATCCTCAAAATTGGCCGCCACGCGCTTGGGCTCGTGGGCATCCGCCCCAACTACGACGGGAATGCCGCGCTGGTACATTTCTTCTAAAATTGGCCGGCCCGGGTGCATCTCGGCCAGCGGCTTATTGAGCCCCGATGTATTCAACTCCATGGCCATGTCTGCCGCCGCAATCCGGTCAAGGCAGTGGCGAATGTCATCCATCAGCCGCTCCGGCTGCCACTGCGCCGGCGCGATAATTTTGACCAGGTCAGCATGAGCTAAGGCATCAAACAACCCGGTCTCCGCTGCCAAAGCCAGGTGCTCAAAATGGGTGCGCTGGTAGGCCAGCATGTCACCGTTAAAATAACGGGCCTTATAATCCCGCAAAGGGGAATGGATAGAACCGAGCACATAGTGGAATTCGGCCATGCCGTGCACCTTTTCCAGCCACGGCTCCATCCCGGGCACGTAATCGCTTTCCAAGCCAAGCCGGACGTCAACTCGTCCGGCCCAGGCTTGCCTGGCCCGCTCGACCATAGCCACGTAATCATCAAATTCGGCCAGGCTCATGCGCACATCAGGCGACCACCCGTTTTCGGTCGGATTATGACAGGTCACCACAATGCCCTTCAAACCTCGTTCCGCTGCGACTGCGGCGTAGTCTTCGGGTTCTCCGGTCGCATGCTTGCACAAGGGCGTGTGCATATGCGTTTCGTACAAGATCGGTTCTGGATTCACGCTTATTTCACCACCAACAGATATTAGACTTAGAAGGGTGTTCATCAGCAAAGTTGAACAAACTAACTTTATCACCAATTGTCCTGAATTTCAAGTGTGCTGATACAGTTGGCCCGGCTTGGGGAGACCACTGAGGTTTTGCTCATCTCGGGTAAAGCCCGGCCGTTAAAGCCAATGGATTCCAGCCACGTCTAATTGACGAGTCGAGCTAAATAGTCTAGCATGGGCAGGTCTTAAAAACTCGTGATAACCTCAGCGAACAGGGGGGAGACAATGCTCATGAAATGGTATAACGAGCCGCCACATTGGACCATCCAGGGAGAGTCGATAACCGTAAGGTCGGGAGCCATGACAGATTTCTGGCGAAAAACCCACAACGGCTTGATCCGGGATAACGGGCACTTTTATTTCCGGCAAATTACGGGTGATTTCACAGCCCGGGTCAAGTTTAGCGGCCGCTATACAGCCCTGTACGACCAGGCCGGCTTGATGGTACGGGCTGACGAGGCCAACTGGTTGAAATGCGGCATCGAGTTTGTCGAGGATATCCAGTACGTCAGCGCCGTCGTAACCCGCGATTATTCCGACTGGTCGGTCGGGTCGCTGCCCCAAAATCTTCCGGCCCTCTGGATCCGGGTCAGCCGCCAGGGGACAACGATGGAGGTGCACTACGCGCTCGACGGGGCAGATTATACGATGCTCAGGACCACCTACCTGACTTCGGCGGACAGCGTCGGCGTCGGCCTGATGTGCGCCTCACCCGAAGGAGACGGTTTCGCGGTGACGTTTGAGGACTTGACAATCGACAGCCCCTGACAGTGAGTGTAATCGGTATGGCTTGCTTGCCGTTGCTTAGAGCCGCTGTGCATTGCCAAACCGTGAACCACGGGTCTCCGCTGCTCTTGGGGCGGTCTTTACGGTTATTATCCTGGGCTGCGGTCCACCCGAAATGAGAGCCCGAGCA
>JBFGLD010000811.1:0-3775 GCA_041576335.1 Anaerolineae bacterium
CCCGTACCGCAAGCTTTGGCTCTACTGGACGCGGGCCCCGTAGCCCTGGCCCCCGCAGACCGGACAGCTTTGGAACAAATTTCGTACGCACCCTGCCTGGCCGGTTTGTTCTGGGTTGACGGTTTAGTTCATCTGCCGGAGCCGGGAGCCATCCAACGCCCCGAAGCCGATATTAGTTGGATCGCCGACAACCGGCGCAAAGGTATCTCTCCGGAAGCCACAATTATTACGATCCATGGCGGGCCCGCCTTCAGCCAACGGCTGTGGCCTGAATCAAAGCCTGAGGCGCTGACCGCGCTTCAGGCTGAGCTTCAAATGTTTTTAGACCCAACTGCCCGTATTACCGAAGCCCAACTCAAGCGCTGGCGTTACGCCGTGCCCACGACGCTCCATACTGACCCCTGCCTCAAAGCCGCTCTTGTCCCGCCGCTCGTCTTCGCCGGCGACGCCTTTGGCGAACCTCGCGTCGAAGGAGCCGCTCTGTCCGGCTTAGCCGCCGCAGCCGCCATCATCGCTGAACTCTCGACCAGCCGCGATTAAAGTTCACGTTTTGTCCAGATCTAATGTTTTTCTAACAAAGATCAAGTACTATAAAGTTGTGAATTTTTTTACAAATTATATTAATCAAAAAGTTGATAATCTACCTAGCGAACAGCCTTGCACGACGCAATGTTGATAAGGAGGCTCTCGTGAACCATTCGCTTCACTATGGCAGGCTGGCCACAATTTTTGACAAAATGGACACAGCCATCACCCGCTGGATGGCGCGATACGGTATGGTGATTATGCGCCTGGGTTTGGGCGTTATCTTTTTTTGGTTTGGCGCGTTGAAATTGGTGCCTGGGTTGAGCCCGGCGGATGAGTTAGTTCGCAATACGGTTTACTTCGTCGATCCGGATTTATTTATCCCGATCTTGGCAGTTTGGGAGATGCTTATCGGTTTAGGCTTGGTGTTTGGCAAATTTATGCGCCTGACCCTGCTGCTGTTGTTTTTGCAGATGCCGGGAACGGCCCTGCCCCTTCTGGTCTTGCCCGACGTTGTCTGGACGGCCTTTCCTTACGGGCTAACTCTCGAAGGGCAGTACATTGTCAAAAATCTAGCGCTCATTGGGGCAGCCCTGGTGTTGGGCGGTACCGTCCGTGGCGGCCGGCTCGATCCGGAACCAGCGAGTTAAAAAGCTTGAACCGCTTGTTTCGATGCAAACGGAGAGCTATCGCAGCAGATCTTCGTTATTAAATAGGAGGTCCTGCAAATCAAGGGAGTAAAAGAACTATGACTGAAAAAATGGAAATTCGCTTGCACCACGTCGTTATTGTCGGCGGCGGGTTTGGCGGTCTTTACGCTGCCCAGGCTTTGGCCCGCGCACCGGTGAAGATCACTCTAATCGACAAACGGAATTTTCATCTGTTTCAGCCGTTACTCTATCAGGTTGCGACCGGAGGGCTATCGCCGGGGGATATTGCCTCGCCGCTGCGGGCCGTGCTGAGTCGCCAGAAAAATGCAGCAGTCCTCAACGCAGAAGTGATCGACGTAGATCCGGACCGGCGAAAAGTCATCCTGCGGGATGGCGAAGTAGCCTACGACTCGCTGATCGTAGCCACCGGCGTAAGCCATCACTATTTTGGCAACGATCAGTGGGCTGCACAAGCCCCCGGTCTAAAAACTATCGAAGACGCGCTGGAGATACGCCGGCGTATTCTGCTAGCTTTTGAAGCTGCCGAGCGGGAAACGGACCCGGTAAAACGCCGCGCCTGGATGACATTTGTCGTGGTCGGTGGCGGTCCGACCGGCGTAGAACTGGCGGGCGCGCTCGGCGAACTCGCGCACAGCACGCTCAAACATGATTTTCAGAATATTGATCCGGCGGATACTCGGATTTTGCTTCTTGAAGGCATGGAGCGAATCTTGCCGCCCTACCCATCCGAGCTTTCGACCAAGGCAGAAACAGCGCTGGCCCGCTTGGGCGTCACCGTCCAACCCGGCACACTGGTAACCGACATCAAAGATGGTCTGGTTACCCTTCGCCGGAATGAGGTGATTGATCAGCTTCAAGCGAAAACCATATTGTGGGCAGCCGGGATGAAAGCCTCGGCGTTAGGCCGGATGTTAGCTGAGCGCACCGGGGTCGAGTTGGACAAGGCCGGTCGACCCATCGTACAGCCAGACCTGAGCATACCGGGCAATGAAAACATTTTTGTAATTGGGGATCTTGCTCACTTCGCCCATCAAGATGGCAAGCCGCTGCCGGGTGTGGCTCCGGTGGCGATGCAGCAGGGTAAATACGTGGCTAACCTACTGACCTCGAGGCTGCAGCACCAGGGCGCACCTGCCTTTCACTACTGGGACAAGGGCAGCCTGGCCGTCGTGGGTCGAAATGCGGCGGTGGCCGATTTGGGTTCGCTAAAGTTTGCCGGTTTTCTGGCCTGGTTAGCCTGGATTTTCATTCACATCTGGTATCTGATTGAGTTTGACAATAAACTTCTGGTCATGTTCCAGTGGGCCTGGAATTATTTTACCCGCAATCGAGGGGCGCGCCTGATCACAGGCAAGCTGTCCTTGCCTGTGGTGGAAGCACAACCGGTGGAGCCTGCACAAGACGCAAGGTCAGCAGAAACGGATCCAATAGCTGAAAGTCGTTATGAAGAATTAGGCCAGCCTCAAGTTCGAACGTAACTTGTCTTGGCCCGATACTCGCATCTTAGAAAGGCAATCTGATGTTTATCAATCGCAAGCGTATTGAACCCGAGCCGGGGCAGGAATCGGTTTGGGATTATCCGCGACCGCCTCGCCTGGAAAATTCCTCCAAGCACATCCAGGTGGTTTACAACGGGGTTGTCATTGCCGATACCCACCGCGCCAAGCGCGTTTTGGAGACGAGCCACCCACCCGTTTACTATATTCCGCCTGAAGACGTAAAAATGGAGTACCTCAAGCCGGCCAAGCGCGGTTCCTGGTGCGAGTGGAAAGGGCAGGCTGCTTACTACACCATTATTGTCGGGGACAAGCAAGCGGCCAATGCTGCTTGGACCTACCCCCGGCCGGCGTCCGGCTTCGACGCTCTCAAAAATTATGTCGCCTTTTACCCTGCGCTGATGGAGGCCTGCATTGTAGATGGAGAAACGGTGGACGCGCAGCCCGGTGACTTTTACGGGGGTTGGATTACCAAAGATATCGTCGGCCCCTTCAAGGGTGGACCGGGTACCCGCGGCTGGTAAATAAAAATGCCCTCCGACACAACGACCGTTTGGATCTTAGGCGACCAACTCAATCCGCATATCAGCTCACTCAACGGCCTCGACCCGGCCGCGTGTATTGTGTTGATGATCGAATCGCTGGCCCGCGCTCGTAAAATACCGTATCACAAGCAAAAATTGACCTTTGTGTGGTCGGCCATGCGGCACTTTGCTCAAGAGCTGCGGGAACTCGGCTTTAACGTCGATTACCACGCGTCTCAACCGAACGTCAAGCGGGCTCTCGAGACTCATCTTGCCAATCATCAGCCCGCTCGTTTTCGGCTCATGGAAACAGCCGAATATGGCCGCACGGCTAAGCTGGTTAAACTTGTGAAGAAACTTGGGTTAGCAGTCGACGTCGTGCCGAACAACATGTTTTTGAGTGACCGGGACGAATTTGCCGAACAGGCACAGGGCAAGAAAACGCTGCTGTTGGAAAACTTCTATCGCCGGATGCGGCGACAAACCGGCTTGCTTATGGCTGGCGATGAGCCGGAAGGCGGGCAATGGAACTACGATCGGCTCAATCGCGAACGCCCCC
>JBFGLD010000812.1:0-3771 GCA_041576335.1 Anaerolineae bacterium
CCCTCAGTGGCACTCTGTGTCCCCAAAAATATGGAACCAGACCCGTGTATGAGTCCGGCCTGGAGCCGGTCGGCATTGAGCTTGCCGGCACCGGGACTAGCCTCGACCGGAGTTCTTGCATTCAAAAACGCAATACCGAGCATACCGTAATGCGGAAGAGTAAAAAACAATCATCATCGACCAAGAGTCAAAGGAGAAAATCAACATGCGTAGATCAATTATTCTCATCTTAACCCTTGTTTTGATTGGGTTCGTCGCCTTCGCCAGCACGGCCACAGCCGGGCACGGGGACGACCCTCGTACAAATAACATTCATCCCCTGGGCCACGACGAGGTAGCGGCGAGCCTTTTAAACGCGGACATCGGGAATCCGAATATCCACACCGATATTGCCTTTTGGGGTAAGCACGCCTTCAAAGGGACCTGGCTGGGCTTCGACATCTTGGATGTCAAGGCGCCGGGTAACCCGAAGCGCGTTTCCTCTACGGTTTGTCAAGGGAACCAGGGCGACGTCGTCGTCTGGGAGAACATCTTAGTCCGGTCGTGGAATTCGCCGGCGAGTGCCGGACTCCAGTGTGATGGCCAGGCGGTGCCGGTTGGGTTCGAGGGGCTTCACATCTTCGACATCAGTAATCTCAACGATCCGGTTCTGGTTGGTTCAGTAGCTCTGCCGTGTGGCTCCCACACCGCCACCGGTGTGCCTGATCCCGCTAATGACCGGCTGCTCATCTACAACAGCTCGTCTGGCCCTTGTCTCGGCATCGACATCGTCGAGGTGCCCTTGAGCAATCCGGCTGGTGCGGCCTACCTCCGCACCGAGGAGCTTGAAGATCGTGATTGCCACGACACCGCCGTCATCCTCGGCGACGCCATGCTGGCCGCCTGCGCCGGCGATGATGGCTTCGCCATGTGGACCCTCACCGGCTCCGGCTCCCTGACGGATCCGGACTTACTGTATGAAGTGTCGGTGCCCGACGTCGGCATTGGGCACGCGGTCACCTTCACTTGGGACGGCAAGGTCTTAGTGTTTGGGCACGAGCCGGGTGGCGGGGTGGCAGCCAACTGCCAGGCGTCCAATCCCGATGTTGACAAGTCGGCTTTCTTCTTCGATGCGCAGACCGGCGACCAGCTCGGCATGTGGACGCTCCCGCGGAGCCAGTCAGACATCGAGAACTGCACGATCCACAACTACAACACCGTTCCGCTGCGCAGCGGCCGCTACGTCCTGGTCAGCGGGAACTACCAATCTGGAACCAGCGTGGTCGACTTCACCGACCCCGCGAATCCGGATGAGTTCTCGTACTCGGATCCGCCCCCGATCCCGCCCCCGGGCGGCCCATTCTGCGGCGGACTCGGCTGCGAGATCGGCGGGGTCTGGTCGACCTATTGGTACAACAACTTCATGTACGAGACCAACATCACCGAAGGCTTGAACATCTTCCGCCTCAGCGACAACATCACAGCCGGGGCTTTGCGGCTGCCGCATCTGAATCCGCAGACGCAAGAGTTCACCATCCCGGAAAAAGGTAATAACAAAAAATGATCCTCGAGGCCGGCCGGGATGACCATCCCGGCCGGCCTAGTAGCAGGTTGGTTCTCACAACTCGCCCCTCTCGAAAGTACGTTGGACTCGACCCGGGTGAGGAAGAACCGACAAATTGTCGTAGGCAAAAACAAACATTTAGACATCAAAACATTTATTAGGAGAAAAAATTGAAATCGTTAGCTATAAAATTTTTCGTCATCGGGCTTTTAATAATTATGCTGCCGGCCGCCATCGTCTTGGCGGACGACCCTGGTGACCACGATCCGGCCACGGCGGACCCCTTCGAACTCGTCCTGGCGAACGACGGCGTTTCCAGTTTACCGGTGTTCAAGGGTCCGTTCCCGGAAACTGAAAATATGCAATTCCTCAGCCAGATCGACCCGGAAGACCTGGGCGCGGAACCCGTACCCGGTGTGTGGGCCAAGGGCATGATGAACGACCTCTGGGGTTATACCTCGCCGGCCGGTGAAGAGTATGCCCTAGCCACCAACTCCGGTGGCATCGCCATCGTGCGGGTGACCGATCCGGAAAATCCTGAATTCCTGGGCAAGGTGCCAAGCCAGGACCCTGCTGCCTTCGGAAACATCTGGGGTGACCCGGCCACATTTGGCAATCATGCCTATTTCGTGACTGAGAATGTGCCTTCCAAGATTGTTATCGTCGATATGTCTGGTGTGGATGGACTGGGGCCTGCTTCCTCGCCCACCGACGTTTTACCGGCCCCTACCTTCTTTAGATCACCAGGCGGCTACCTAAGTTCACACAACATCTTCATCAACCCGGACAGCGGCTTTGCCTACGTGGCTGGTGTGCGTCTGGACGAGGCTGGCAATGCCTGTGGGAATCCTGACCCAGCTCGCTTCAACACCTTGATTCTCGACCTCAATGACGACCCAATGAACCCAAGCGTGGCAGCTTGCCTTGACAATGTGGGCGAACACGACTTCTACGTGACCAACTACACCGGTCCGGACGCGGATCATCAAGGTGCAGAAATCGCCTTTGTCTTTGACGGGCGGGATCGAACCGGGGCAGCCATCGGCGGCTTCACCGAAATTTGGGATGTGAGCGACAAGGCCAACATTCAAGTGCTGGCCAGTTGGCGAACTCCCGGCCTGGTCTTCTCCCACAACGGCTGGACCACCGAAGAGCAGGATTTCCTGTTCATCGGCGACGAGATCGACGAGCTGGTCCAGGCGGGCTGGGTGTTCACCCCATTTTTTGCCCAGCCGCCAGCCGAAACTACAAACAAGCCGCAGACCGGCACCTATGTCATCGACATCCGCGACCTGGATAACCCAATGCCCTTCGACCGGTATGCGGACGGCACCGTCGGCCTGGATCACAACTTCGTGGTCGAAGGCGATAAGCTCATTATTGCCTCTTACACCTCCGGCACCCGCGTGCTGCAGATCAATCGAGACGGCAACGGCGACGTGAACTTGGCTCCGTATGCGGTCATGGATACCGAACCTCGCCTGCAGGAAAAAATTCTAAACATCAACCAAGAGGAAAAGTTCGGCTCGGCCTTCCTCGGACAGTGGGGTATCTTCGCCTTCCCCGGCAGCGATACGATCATTGCCAGTGATATCAACAACGGGCTGGTCGTTATGAAGTTAAGCGACGCCCCCTGCAAGGGCATGAAATGTAGTGCTCCAGGTAAGGGCAAGTAGCGCTGCCTTAAACCCTGGTTAACGTAACTGCCGTCAGCCGGGCGTTTTAACGCTAACGCCCGGCTGAAGCCAAAGGGCGCGAGGCTAAAGCCGTCGCACTGAAAGAGCAAACCACGGGGCAATGAGGACGTTGAAACGCCCCGAAAACCAAAGGTTTTTAGCCCGTCAGGGCTTCGCGCTCTCAGCACGGGTCTTTAGGCCCGTGCCATCCGGACGAACGGCCGGTTATTACCGGATTAATTTCTGAAAGCTCATAAGCAGGCTGGTGAGCCGGTTTAAGGCCGGCTTCCACCTATCTGAGCCGGGGGCTTCCAGCCCTCGGCGGACGGTAAAAAAATACCGAATCAGCTCGGAAGAGAAAAGCCGGTGCCTCAGTTGATGACCACCAAAAACTAACTTACCGAGGAAAGATCGATGTCGGGAAGCGCATGAGCTTGACGGCAGGCCACAATAATTAAAACCGAGAGCCAGGAGCTTGGGGTTAGGGGTCAACGCAAAGATCCAAGTCCCTAATCCCCAACCCCTAATCCCTCATTGCGAAGGAGGTGATAA
>JBFGLD010000813.1:0-3767 GCA_041576335.1 Anaerolineae bacterium
AGTGGTCACCAATTGGCAGACAATCAAACAAGCTGAAAAGCGGGCGCCCGAAAATTCAATACGACCCACGTCGGTATTAGATGGTATTCCGGCAGCCCTGCCGGCTTTGGCCCAAACGCTGACCATTTCAAAGCGGGTGGTGCGAGCCGGTTTTGAGTGGCCGAATGTGGATGGGGTTCTGGACAAACTGGTTGAGGAAGCTCGCGAAATTACGGAGGCAGCCAACGCGACCGAACTGGAGGCGGAAGTTGGGGATTTTCTATTTAACGTCGCCAATTTGGCGCGCTGGTTTGATGTTGATCCCGAGAGTGCTTTAAGAGCAGCGAACGCTCGTTTTACCGGACGTTTTCGACAAGTCGAAGCGCTTGCTGCTGCCGGCGGGAGAGCCCTGCCGGACCTTGATTTAGACGAGATGCTCGCGCTCTGGAACGAGGCAAAACGAGGCGAGTCTTAATCGGGCTAATCGTCTGTTTCTATGGTCATTTTTGAAGGCGAGGGCTGCCCCATCAATACAGGCAAACCGGCCAGTAACACAAGCAAGGCGATAAATATTAAGGTATAGTTTCTCATGCGGAGCGCGCCGCAGAACATCAGAACAGCTGTAAGTTGGCCAAGCCCTATCGCAATTTGGGTCGCGCGGATATAGGGCAGAAACATCGCCAGCGTGGCCCGCAGAATCCGCCCGCCGTCCATTGGGAACGTGGGAATTAGGTTGAAGACAAAAAGAATCAGGTTGGACAGAAACAAAAACATGAGCAGCCCCTGCCCGGGGTTTTGCCAAAACGATGCATGCAAGAAGATTGCCTCGGCTGTTAAGCGAGGTGACAGAAAAAGCCCGAGCAAAGGTCGGGAATCCGTAACGAATAGGGCCGCAGCAAAGCATATGGCCAGGCCCAGGTTAACAAGCGGGCCGGCTGCGGCAATCAACATTTCATGCAGGGGGCGTTGCGGTACTGCCTGGATATGAGCCAGGCCGCCGATTGGCAGTAAAGTCACGCTTCGGACCAGGACATTCAGCCGCAAAGCAATCAGAACGTGGCCCAACTCGTGAAGTGCGACAGACCCGAATAACAGCAGCAGTGCCACCGAAGTGTAGGAAATTGCTTGAATGTTGCTGCCATCTAAACTGCCCTGGAAAATTACCCACAGGATTATTAAGCTGAAGCTCCAGTGAATGTAAAAATCAACCCCGGCAACACGAGCCACCCGCCAAGCGCCTCTCATAATAGAAAAAAATCAAACCTCCACATTGAACTTAAATTGCATCGCGTGCAGCTTACGATAAATCCCGCGATCATGGCTCAACAGGTGACTGTGGGTGCCCTGCTCGACAATCCGCCCTTGATCCAAAACAATAATCCAATCGGCATTGATAATGGTGCTCAGGCGATGGGCAATGACAAAAGTTGTGCGCGACCGCATCAACCGTTCCAGTGCCTCCTGTACCAGCTGCTCTGATTCGCTGTCCAGGGAAGAGGTCGCCTCGTCTAGAATTAAAATACGCGGGTCTTTGAGGATGGCGCGCGCAATGGCGATGCGCTGACGTTGACCGCCGCTTAACTTAATTCCCCGTTCGCCGACGCGGGTATCATAGCCGTGCACCATGTTTAGAATGAAATCGTGGGCATTAGCAGCTTGCGCCGCCGCTTCTATTTCGGTTTGGGTAGCATCCAGTTTGCCGTAGCGGATGTTTTCACGGATCGTATCAGAAAAGATCGCCGGTTCCTGAGGCACGATGCCGATCTGCCGGCGCAGGCTCAGCTTGGTTACATCGCGCACATCGTGGCCGTCAATGGTAATCCGACCGGCGGTGACATCATAAAACCGGGGGATGAGGTTGGCAATGGTGGTTTTTCCTGCGCCGCTTGGCCCAACCAACGCTACTACCCGGCCCGGGTTAACCGTGAGCGAAATGTCACGCAGCAGTGGAATCGTGGTTTCGTAATCAAAACTAACCTGTTCAAAACACACCTGCCCAATAATTTTTGGCAGAGCGTAAGCATCGGGCGCGTCGGCGACATCGGGTTTTAAATCGAGCAGTTGGAATAGACGCTCAGTAGCGCCAAGCGCTGTTTGAAATCGGCTGTAAAGGCCGGAGAAAGCAGCCAACGGTGTCGCAACCAGCATCGTGTAAATTAGGAATGCGACCAGGCTGCCAGGCGAAAGTCGCCCCTGGATAACCTGATAACCGCCAAACCAAAGCGTAATGGCGATCGACATAAAAGCCATAAATCCAATTGTCGGGCCAAGCACTGCTGAAATTTTGACGCGACGCATTGCGGCGGCAAACGTTTCTTCTATGGTGGCCTTAAAGCGGGACGCCTCATAATCTTCACGGGCAAATGATTTGACAATGCGGATACCGCCAATGCTCTCTTCGACCACGGCCGAAGCTTCAGCAAGTCGATCCTGAACTTCGCCTGCCGCGCGTCGGATTTTACGCCCTAAATATATGATGATGATTGTTACCAACGGGATACCGACGAGCATCACTATGGTCAGCTGCCAATCAAGCCAAAAGAGAAATATGATGCCGCCGAAAAGGGTCAATCCCTGCTGCAAAAGACTCACCACGTCGTCTGTTACCGCAGCTTGTAAGGTGGTAACATCATTGGTAACGCGGGAAACAATCTCCCCAGTGCGGCGGTCGGCAAAGAATCGAAGCGAAAGGCTGATCAGGTGATTGTAAAGCTGCTGCCGCAAGTCGGCAACCACACGCTCTCCAACGTATCCGGTATGATAACGGTTAAAAAAACTGAAAAAGGCCTGTACAGCAAAGATGAGCATTAACAGCCAGGTGAAGCGGTTTAGCAACGTAAGATCAACCTCGATAAAAACAACATCGATAACGTTGCGGATGATCAACGGCATGATCAACCCCAAGAGCGTTCCGGCACTTAGGGCCAGCATCGCCAGGATCAGCCGGCTGCGATAAGGGCGTACATAGCGTAGCAAGCGGGCATAATCATTAAGACGCTCTCGGGTAATGGGAAGACGCTTTTCATCATCACTTGATTTAGAAAAATCAGGCCGACGCGGTCGAAACATTATTCGTTAAATATCCTGCGATGGTACCGGGTTCACTTAATTGAAATCCTGGCATAGGTAGGTCGGGTTGTTCTAAAGAATTGTCGACCAAATTGTGAACAACCTCCCTATTTGGATTGTACCTCAATATGGCAGTGTAACACGTTCCGGAATGCGCTGCAAGCGCCCCGCTACTATCGAGTGTGGCCCCGGTTATAGGTGACAGTCACTAAAAACCGTACGCTTGTCCAAAAAATAGTGCTAAAAAGTAACTGCCACCTTATGCCCCCTCACAATTAAGGAGAGGGCAATGTCATTAGCGGACCGGTAACAAAAATTTACGGTATATTTACAGACTCCATTTTGAAATCATGCTATATTAGTAGCAGTTAATGACCTGTTGTGTCGAAGCCCTCCCAAATGGCTGCGCCCACAGCCATAAAATAGCCTCTTCTTTATTAAAATAAGTAGAGAAAATCGGCCTGACTGACGCTGAAAAAATCTTCCCAAAACATATTCCTAGACGCAACAGGGTTTCTCAGAGTGTTGGCCCCCACCCGCCTCTGAGAAAAAAGAGCACTCGTTACCTCCCAAATGAGTGCTCTTTTTCTTTGTGGGCCCAGGACTCTGTCTACAACTAACCGAATATTTTTAGAATAACCCAAGCTGCAACCCACTGGCGAAAAATAACTCTCCTCGACAAGCTCAGGGCGTGGCGTCGCTACAGCCGAAGCTCACTC
>JBFGLD010000814.1:0-3754 GCA_041576335.1 Anaerolineae bacterium
CTTAGACTACGGTTCCGACCTTTGTTCATCCAGAGCCCGCAGTATCTTCTCCGGTGTAATCGGCAGGCTGTTGATCCGCACCCCGATGGCGTTATAAATAGCATTGGCCACAGCTGCGGCCACCGGGTTGACCCCCATCTCGCCGACGCCTTTGGCCCCAAACGGTCCGTTCGGATCGTCGGTTTCGACCAGGATCGTTTCAATGTCCGGCATATCCACAGCTCGGGCCAAACGATAATCGTGAAAGTTTGCGTTTATGACACGCCCTTGTTCGATCTGCAGCTCTTCGAGCAGGGCATAGCCCAGACCCATCTGAATCCCACCCTCGATCTGAGCTTCGACATACATAGGATTGATGGCCCGGCCGATATCATGGGCGGCAACAATTCGCCGCACGTGCACCTGGCCGGTCTCGGTATCTACATCCACCTCGGCTGCGTGCACGCCAAAGCTGTAGGCCGCCGAAATATTTCCGTGGTAGGTATCTTTGTCAACGAGCTGTGTGTCGGGGTCGTACCAGCCGCGGCCGAGGACCACCTCACCCCCTTCACGCAGATGCATGCGGCGGATAACCTTTTCCAGTCCTATTGATTTAGCCGGAGCGTGCTTGACCAGGACAGTCCGCAACTTCATTTCCAACATTTCAGGCGTAGTGCTCAGCAAGGTCGCGGCAAATGCCAGAATCTGGGCCCTGGCATCTTCAGCCGCCAGGCGGGCCGCATTACCGGCGATGAAGGTGGTTCGACTGGCGTGCGTGCCCACATCCCAGAGGGTTAGGTCGGTATCATTGTTGATGACGGCTACATCTTCGACGTTTACCCCCAGCACCTCGGCCACGATCTGGGCCAAGACAATATCAGAGCCCTGGCCAACCTCGGTCGCCCCGGTCAATAGGATCACTCGACCAAAATCGTCAACCTTAACCAGGGCCCCGCAGCCATCGCTGCGATAAATACGGGCTCCGCCACCAACATTGAGGGTCGCGGCCACCCCAAGTCCGCGCAACAAAGCGCTTTGCAGCGGATCAACCCGACCACCGGCTGGAGACACGTCCGCTGAAGGCCGGTTTAGCGGCGACTTGTCATGAGCGCGATCACGCCAATTTATTGCCTCACCCACCTCCAGCAGACATTCACGGAGGCCGCAGCTGGTAATCTTTAAGCCTTGCGGCGTTTCTTCAAAGGGGCGGTTGGCGTTCCGGATCCGGAATTCCAACGGGTCCATACCGATGGCCTCGGCAGCATGATCCATGCCCACTTCCACAAAAAAAGTGGCTTGAGGGTTACCGAACCCACGCATGGCCCCGGTAACTGGGCTGTTCGTATAGACGACGTCGGCCACAAAGCGGGCATGAGGGACTCGATAGAGCGAGCCCACGGTTTGCATCATCACCAGCGGTGCCACTACCCCCCAGGATACATAAGCGCCGCCATTGAGGATGGCTTTGACCTCACGTGCCAACAGCGTCCCGTCCTGCTCCACTCCGGTTCGAATCATACCCTTAATCGGCTGGCGCACCGGCGCAGCGCGAAACTCTTCCGCCCGTGTAAACGCGATCCGGACCGGACGCTCGGCGGCCTTGGCCAGCATCGCGGCGATGGGCTCGAAGGGATACATATCCAGGCCACGACCAAAACCGCCGCCGATAACCGCTTGAATAACTCGAATATCCCGGCCCGACATCCCGAGCGACTCGGCCAGATCGCGCTGAAGCAAAAAAGGAATTTGGGTGGTACTATACAGAGTCAAACGGCCCTGCAGATCAAAGCTGGCCAAGGCGAAGCTGGTTTCCATGGCCGCGTGAGTCACGTAGGGTAGGTCAAACGTATCTTCGACTACGACGTCGGCTTGGTCGAACACAGCCTCAATCGGGTCATCACCGTGGCGATAGTTGTAACGGTTGTATAGGTTTGTCGGCGAATCGCGCCATTCGTGGATCAGCGGGGCAGCGGCTTGCAGCGCCTGCTCGGGGTCGAAAACAGGGGTTAGCGGTTCGTACTCGACCTTGATAAGGGCCACAGCCTCAACGGCCGTTTCTTCGTCGACAGCCGCCACGGCCGCGACCGCATCGCCATACCAGCGCACCACGTCTCGTTTGAGGGGGGTGTTATCCCGACCAAATCCAAAACGGCGCCGGCTTGGATTATCGGCACCCGTTAGCACAGCTTTGACCCCGGACAGGCGTTCGGCAAGGTGCGTGTCGATAGCCGCTATTCGAGCAAAAGGGTGTTCGCTCCATAGGATTCGGCCAAAGAGCATCCCGGGCAGCCTTAAGTCATGACCATATACCGCCCGTCCGGTCGCTTTTTCCGGCGCATCGAGTTTGGGGAGACTTTGGCCAATGTGAGTAAATACCGCCACCGTAGCTTACTCCTGTGTATCCGGCCGGCCGGCCCCATCGTGGGGCATGCTGCCGGCCTTTATCATGGCTTCGACGATTTTAGCGTAACCGGTACACCGGCACAAATTGCCGGCAATCGCGCGTCGAGCTTCCTCAGCCGTTGGATTTGGGTTTTCTTCAAAAAGCGAAACCGCGCTCATTATCATACCGGACGTACAATAGCCGCACTGCAGCGCGCCGTATTTGATGAAAGCCCGCTGAACGGGGTGTAACCGGCCGCCCTGCCTTAGCCCTTCAACTGTTGTCAGCTCGCAGCCGTCGGCGTCTACGGCCAAAATCAAGCAGGAGACGACGCTTCTGGCCGGTTCGCCGGTATGAGGTCGCTTGAGTAAGACCGTGCACAGGCCGCAGTGACCGGTATCGCAGCCTCGATGCGTGCCGCGCAGGGCCAGCTCGGTGCGCAGAACGTCAAGCAAAGTTCGCCACGGGGCCACGTTGAGGGTGTGATGATCATTGTTGACCTGAAGTGAAATTTTGTAGACCATTGTCAAAAATAAATGATAGACTAATAACCTGAGTTCGGAGTTTCACTTTAGATTTTCGCAGACAGTCTGCGACCGTCGTCACATCACTAGAAACGGCAGTCGCAGGCTGACTCTGAGCATCAATATTGAACTCAGCACTCTACGATGCAAGGCATCGTTCTTTCACCAGGGAAAACGGGGAGGGGTTGAGGGGAACTACCCCTTCGCGCAGCATCCAGCTTTGCTGGGCCAGCTCCCCGGCCTACGGCGTTTTCCTTAACAGGTTATTAGATATGTGACGGTCACCTGGCATTGCTTTATTTTCGTTAATATTTAAGCGGCCGGCAGCATGGCATCGTCCCGAAGGTGATACAGGGCCCGGCGGATGAGAACCTCCACCA
This sequence comes from Anaerolineae bacterium, assembly GCA_041576335.1. GTDB lineage: Bacteria > Chloroflexota > Anaerolineae > 4572-78 > J111 > JANQQF01. The sequence goes on from JBFGLD010000814.1 coordinate 3,267, forward strand.
TCCGGCGGCGATACCAGGCCGAGGCGCGGACGTCATCCTCGGGTTGGGATTCCTCGGCGGCCAGCCGGGCAGTGGCGGCAATATTTTCGTCGGTCAGGGTTTGGCTGCGCAGCACTACTTCCGCTCTCAGAGCCCGTATCGGCGTTGGGGCGACACCGCCGAGGCCGATTCGAATCTCTTCACACGTTCCATTATGGCGCTGCAAGGCTGCGGCAACCCCGACGATGGCGATAGCCATAGCCTTTGGCTGGGCGTGCTTAATATAGACGGCTGTGGTTGGGCCGGCCGGACGCGGGATGGTTAACCCGGTGACTAATTCGTCGGGCCGCAGAATGGTCTGGCCCGGCGCGGTAAAAAAATGCTCGACCGGCACGGAGCGCAGCCCATTCGGCCCTTGAACTTGAACAATTGTATCCAGGGCTAAGAGAGAAGGCACCAAATCGGCGGTGGGTACGGCAGAGCACAAGTTTCCTCCGAGAGTGGCCATA
>JBFGLD010000815.1:0-3752 GCA_041576335.1 Anaerolineae bacterium
CGCGGCTGGTGCTGCCCAAAGTGATGACAGTTTTACAACGAATCGGTTGGAACTGCGCGACCAGGCGGGTAATCTTCTGCTGTTCTTGGCCGCACCTCAACTGCACGACGGGACTATTTCTCGCATTAATCCCCAGGGCCAATTTCGCGTTGAACGCTCCGGCGATAGTCTGACCCTGATCGCGGAACTGCCGCTGGCCTGGTTAACCGATCCGGGCCGCCAGTTCCCCGTAACAGCCGAGTTTAATGCAATCTTCGCCCTGGGCCTCACGACGCAGCTTCTGCCCTTTTTTCAAGACACCTGGATTTATCAATGTGCCCCGAACGGGGGGGTTAGTAGTGCGGTAATGTGGGTGGGCCGCTTTGCCGGCACGGGCTGCAGCCCGGGCATCGAGCGATCGCTCGTTCAGTGGACTACCAGCTCGCTGCCCCAAGATGCCATGATTTTTGATGACCCCGGAGGATTTGGTCCGACCCAGAGCGCTTTGTGGCGTCTTCCCTCGCTCGATTCCGGCGTGGGTACCCAAACGATCGGCACCCATCGTCTGCTGTTCGCCCCGTGGGACTTTGCCAATGCCACCTGGCTCAACCGCACCGCTACCAATGCCTGGACGCAGCCCGGTGCCGAACAAGACTACCTGCTCGTCCCGGAAGATGTCGTGGGCCTCCCGGCCGGCGGGTCTCCGGGTTTCGTTGGCATGGGGGCTGTCGACAGTTTGGTTGGCTCGTGGCATACCTGGCAATATTTTGAGCCCTGGGGCAATGACAACACGGGTGTTATTTATCGAAGTAGGACGGAGACCGGCTCGAACCAAGATCGGGCCTTTGCCCAAATCGGCTTCAGCGGGCCTATTTCGGCTCCGATGCTGAGTGTGACCTACTTTACCGACACCGTCTTGTCGATAACGCCCAACGTTAACTTTTTTCTACCTCGGGCGCCCTCGCCCGATTATTTCAGCATCGGCACCGATTCTTCGTGGCGGGCTATCGGCATTCGGGCCGTCGACGGCGGCAGCGATTACGATCTCTTTCTGTCGCCAACGTCCAACTTCGACTTCAGCAACGTTACCACCGCATCGCTGGAAATCGGCAGCGCGCCGGATTTTATCGTGGTCCGGCCTGACATCGTCTCCCCGCTTTTTCCCTGGGCCGCGCAGTGGGAAGGGACGGGGCGATATTACCAGCGGTATGCCACCTCAGCCGGCACATTGACACCCGGCGGAATGATCAACGGCAGCGCCATGACGTTTACGGTTTTGAGCGTGTATCAGGTTAATCTAAACACCGGCTTCAATTACGAAATCACCCTTGACACGACGTCCGGCACTCAAGATTTGGGCTTAGGTCTTTTTGCCCCGGCTGCCGCCGGTGGCAGCCCCCAGATGGCTAAGAAGTCGGCCGTTAAGCAGGCCGACTCGGCCGGGTTTGGCGCTGATGAGAAACTTGTGTTTACGCCGCAGACCAACGGCACCTATGGGCTGGTGGTTTGGAATAATGGCGGTACCCAAAATTCAAATTACAAACTGAGTTTAAAGGAAACGCCCTTGCAACAAGTACCGCGCGACCTTTTCCTACCGGTTGTTCTCAGGAGCGTACCGCTGGACTTTCCACCGCCGGCGAACCTCAATTTTGAAACGGGATCGTTTTCGCCGTGGTACAAGCAAGACGTTGGAGGACCCCTGGTAACCAACGTGGTTCAAAATAACGCCTCAGTTCCCGCCGGCTGTTTCTCCGGGAGCTTTTTGGCCCGGCTCGGTACACCCGGCCAGTTAGCGGAAAATACTATTCCCATTGGCGAGACATATTTTGAACAACGCTTTAACGTGCCGGCCGGCAAATCTCAGCTAATCTTCAAATATTGGGCTTTCTCCTACGATATCATCCAGGGCAACACCACCGGCCGCTCTTACGACAAATTTCAGGTTACCGTAGACGGCAATCCGGTGGTTATTGCCGGTAACCCGGCCGGCAGTTCCGATGGAAAAACGCTGTGGCAGTCGGGTTGTAAATCATTCACCGTGCCGGTCACGGCAGGCAAGAACGTCATTCTAAGATTTTCGGTGTTCAACGAGACCAACTTTAGGTTTAATAGCTGGGCCTTCGTTGATGACGTAAATGTGCAGTGACCTGAGTGGGGCGACGTCATATTGGACACATTTAAGGTCATAAACAGTACGCCCGATCTGGCTGAGCAGCTCGAAGCTGTTCAGCGCGCCAGTTTTCCCACGCTGGCCGACGAGGAGATAATCACCGCCCAGCATTATGCGGCCCATATCGAGCGTTTTCCTGAAGGCCAGTTTGCCGTACTTAATGAAGCCGGGCAGGTTGTGGCCTGCTCCACCGATTTTCGGACCAAGGTCGATTTCGACCATTTTGAACATCGCTACATCGATGCGGTTGACCACAATTGGTTAGGCAATCACGATCCGGAAGGTGATTGGCTCTACGGCGCCGATATCGGGGTATTGCCAAGTTATCGACGGCGAGGCATCGGCCGGATACTTTATGAAACGCGGCGCGCTTTGATTCGCCGGCTAAACTTACGGGGACATGTAGCCGGCGGGATGCTCAAAGGGTACGGCAATTATAAATCTAAAATGTCAGTCGAAGATTATGTTGAGCATCTTATCGCCGGCAAGCTGTTCGATCCGACCGTTAGCGTTCAGCTCAAGATGGGTTTTAAGATACACGGAATCATTCAAAATTACGTTGATGCCCCCTCCTGTGATAACAAAGCCGCTTTCATCGTGTGGCATAATCCGAATTATTGCGAAAGACCATGTAGTCCCATTTAAATTTGGTTTTGGTCCAACCGCAAAATATCCTCGACGATGACGCTGTCGGTCATCCAGCAGCCCGGACAGGTCGGGTCCTTTTGCCTCGACAAAGTAAATATGTAAACGACCACAAGGCCGTCTTGGCTAATCAAGCTGACACCTCCTCTTTATTCTTTAGCCCCTCACGGTTCCAAGGGTGTGCCCCTAGATTTCAATTATATTTGAAACAGAGAACCTGTGGCAGATTGTCACAGAATGCTCACGTAACGTTCACAAATGTGATACGAATTTCGTGCTATAGTTAATCGTGGCCGGTTCTTTAACATTCTTAAGACGTCCTCCCCTCGGCGATGCAACGATCCGAACCTCATCATTGACGTTGTTTTGACGGTTGTTAGTCAGACTTTTGTCAGATACTTGTCAAATAACAAACCCAAAGTTGTGCTAATATTCAAATAACGAGGAGAACATAATGACCCGTAATGAGGTAGTCTTAGGCAGCATTCAAGACCATATTATGGCTAACACCTGGCGTTTAATTTTTGAGTACAGGTCCGGCAGATCTCCAGTCTCGAATACTCCGAAACCTGCTCCTGATTTCTCTCGTCTGGCAGAAGTTTTGCCTGAATACCGTTTGATTGGTCTTCACCTGGCCGGTAACAGCCAACGTCGCTACCAGTAGTTTATAGAAATACAGGAATTTGGGAGGGCTCTGATGAAAAACGTGACCACCCCCACGACAGAAGGAATAAAAAAGCTGCACATTGAGGCGACGGTGCTTTTTGCAATTGAACACATCCCCACCGTCGACGAAGTCACGCTGACAAAGTTCTTGGAGCTTGTCAATGCTACTGGAAATTTCCCGGCAATCAGGTCGTTTTCCCGCTGGAAGCTGCCGGTCAAACCGGCAGCAGCGTCAACATTCAACTGACCAACGATGTCATCGGCGACAAGGCCGCGAGCGGCGAGCAGTACA